>JBCNOR010000065.1:0-12930 GCA_039593785.1 Niabella sp.
GACTAGCAGGTGGCCTATCACCAGATTATTGCTGATGCGGCGCCTTTAGTGCCGCATTTTATATAACTATACTAATTAAAACATCCCAGGTTCAGCAGAAGAATTTATCTTCACGCCTTACTAAAGTTTTATAAATGAAAAGGTTCCTCACCATTTGCCTGCTGCTGGCATGCTGCATTGCTTTTTCTCAAAACTCCAATAACCTCTATCTGCAATCCAGTGAAGTACATGATTTCATGGTTCGCTATAACGCCGATAAAGGAAGCATCCTGCGCTTTTATGGCAGTAGCGACGGATGGCGGGGTGAGACTGGCTTTCATACACCCGAACGAAGGGAGCGCCTGTTGAAACTGATCGGAAATTATCTCTTGGAATTGGAACAGATGCGTTTTGAAACCATGAATATTAACGGGAAAGTTGATTATATATTATTTAAAAACCAGTTGGAAGACCAGCAGTATCAATTAAAAAAAGAAGAAAAAACATACAGCGAAATAGCAGGGCTATTGCCATTCTCTGGCAAGATCCTTCAAATGTATACGCCCCGCAGGCGTGGCATTTCGGTAAAAGGAGAAGAGGTAGCCCGGGAAATGAATAACCTAAGCGGGGAAATAAAAGCCCTCATTAAAAAGCTGGAAGCAGCTCCCGCACTTGAAAAAGACCAGGCTTCAACTGCGTCCGGATCTGCAAAAGCATTACAGGCCCTGCTACAGAATTATTTCAATTTTTATAACGGGTACGATCCCCTGTTTAGCTGGTGGGTTCCTAAGAGCTATAACGTATTAGATAGTGTTTTAGGAGTATACGCGACAGCTTTGTCGAAAAAGATCACTACTAACGGTGTTCAAAAAGACGACGGCAGCGGTATTATCGGCAACCCCATTGGCCGTGAAGAGCTGATACGCCAGTTGAAGCTGGAGTTCATTCCTTACACGCCGGAAGAGCTGGTAGATATTGCCAATAAAGAATTTGCCTGGTGCGATGCTGAACTGCTGAAAGCGGCTAAAGAAATGGGCTTTGGAACCAATTGGAAGGCAGCGCAGGAAAAAGTGAAGAACAGCTATGTACCCGTGGGAAAGCAACCGGAGGCCATGCTGGAATTGTATAACCAATCGGTAGACTTTTTAAAGAAGCATGACCTGGTAACCATCCCTCCCATTGCGGAAGAAACCTGGCGCATGACCATGATGTCACCCCGGCAACAACTGGTAAGTCCTTTTTTCCTGGGCGGGGAAACATTAATGATCTCCTATCCTACAGACGAGATGGCCTATGATGATAAGCTGATGAGCATGCGGGGCAACAATCCTCATTTCTCCCGGGCTACGGTGCATCACGAATTAATAGCCGGTCATCATTTACAGGGTTTTATGAATAACCGTTACAAAACCTACCGCGACTTCGGCACCCCGTTCTGGCACGAGGGCAATGCGTTGTATTGGGAATTTATCCTATGGGACCTTAATTTCCCGAGAGGGCCTGAAGACCGCATTGGCATGTTGTTCTGGCGCATGCATCGCTGTGCCCGCATCATATTCTCCCTGAATTATCACCTTAACAAATGGACGCCTCAGCAATGTATAGATTTTTTAGTTGACCGGGTAGGCCATGAAAGGGCGAATGCAGAAGGCGAAGTACGCCGCTCTTTTACCGGGGGATATGGCCCGCTTTACCAGATTGCATATATGATCGGCGGATTGCAGTTTTATGCTTTAAAAAAAGAGCTGGTAGATACAAAGAAAATGACCTACAAGCAATACCACGATGCCATACTGAGGGAAAACAGCATGCCACTTGAAATGCTCCGGGCTATTTTAATGAACCAGGACCTGAAAAAAGATTTCAAAACCAACTGGAGATTTTACAACAAATAACATTATTAAAATTTATCGTTCAATATGAGTGTTTCTTCTACTAAAATAAGATCGTATCAAATTTTCAAAACAAAAGCCAGGCTTCAAAAACCTATTGCCGATGCTACGCATACATTGCATGAAATATCGTTCTTAGTATTAAGGTTGCATTTACATAACGGAGTTATTGGTGAAAGTTATTTATTGTCTTTTCAATATTCACCCAATGCGATACTTGGTGCATTAAGGGATGCATTGCCTCATATTGTAGGATTGGAAGCATTTGAAACCGGCAAGGCAGAAGCCCTCCTCTATCATGAGTCTGAATATTTTGGCACTGATGGTATTAATAAATGGGCCACAGCCGCTATTAATATCGCGATGTGGGACGCCTGGGCCAGGTCCCTGGAACAACCTGTATGGAAGCTATGGGGTGTGCATAAAGAGAAATGTGCTATTTATGGTAGCGGTGGCTGGCTATCGTACACTACGGATGAGCTGATTGAAGAGGTAACCAACTATAAAGCCCGCGGCTTTAAAGCAGTAAAAATAAAAGTGGGTTCTCCTGACTGGAAAACAGATGCAGAGCGCCTGCAACTGGTGAGAGATGCGGTGGGAGATGATTTAAATATTATGATGGACGCCAACCAGGGTATGCAATTACCCGAAGCCATACAGCTGGCGAACAAAGCAAGGAAACTCAATATTTATTGGTTTGAAGAGCCCCTGCATCATCAAAACTTTGAAGGATATAAAATGCTTAAACAACAAACGGGGATATCGCTGGCGATGGGAGAACGTGAATATAGCGTTCAGCCATTGAAGGAGCTTATTGCCAGAAACGCATTGGATATCTGGCAACCCGATATTCTGAGGATCGGCGGAGTGGAAGCCTGGCGCTCCAGTGCCGCATTAGCGGCTGCACATCATTTACCTGTATTACCTCACTACTACAAGGATTATGACGTGCCCCTTGTATGCAGTGTTCCCAATGGCGTTGGTGTGGAAAGCTTTGACTGGATCGACCCGTTAATCGATAACCCAATGGTGGTAAAAGATGGTTTTGCCTACCCGCACAACCGGCCAGGCTGGGGTTTTCGTTTTTTAGATGAACATTTACACGAAATAAAATAATGCCCGCCGCAGGTATGAGGAACTTTATATGCCTGAAAATAATTTATATTTTATTGCGGTTATTCCTTTCAGGGACTTACAAAATAAAGTCGACGAGTTAAAGCGCGATATCGCCACTCGTTTTAACAGTGCCAAGGCGCTTAAGGTGATGCCTCATATTACCCTAAAAGCCCCTTTCAAATGGACTCCCGCGGCGCATAACATACTGCTAAAATGGTTTGTTGACTTAAAACTTCCCGGGCCTTCTTTTGATATAAGATTACAAGGCTTTGGTGCTTTTAATAATAGGAAGAACCCGGTTATATTTATAAAGCCGGCAGACAGTATTTCCCTGGTACTACTGCAACGGGAACTCGTTAATAGCTTCGAAGCTTTAGAGCCGGCTGTTGTTCAGCCCACAGGTAAAAATTTTATACCGCATATGACCATTGCCTATCGCGACCTGACACCGACGAATTTTGAAAAGGCCTGGGAGGAGTATCGCCATAAGGAATTTGAAGAACAGTTTGAGGTGAATGCAGTTCACCTGCTTCAGCATAACGGCGCCCAATGGAATGTTATTGCGTCCAATTCGCTGGCAAATCTATAGTCCTTATTTCTTCTTTTTAGCCACCAGGCCATAAGAATGATCAATCCACTCTTTTAATTGTTTAAAAGAAACTGATCCATCGACAGTTATCGTATTCCAATGCTTTTTATTCATATGATAGCCAGGCTGTACACAGGTATAAGTTGCCCGAAGCTCCAGTGCCAGGTCGGGATCACATTTTACATTAAAAGAAAGCGGTTCGGCATCCATTCCCATCAGCAGGAATATCTTCCCGTTTACCTTATATACCAGGGTGTCCGGGCCAAAGGGTAAGGTTTCCTCCACATCCTCTTTTCCTAAACAGTAGTCGCGAATGTTTTCTATATCCATCAAAAAAAATTAAAGTAGCTAATATGCAAACGTTTGCACTTACACCATCACTATAAAAATACTAACTTGATACATTTATAACAGATTTGCTTTACAATTTTTGCTGAAATACAGTACCACCGGTTATTTAAAACGATCTTCGATGCAACCGTTTCGAAATATAATGCTGCTCATCCTGCTGTTTTGCAGCGTTGATAACACTTTATTGGCGCAGCACCGGTTATACGTTTCCACAAAAGGAAAAGATAGCAACCCGGGTAGCGCCACCCGGCCTTTCCTTTCAGTTGAACAGGCGGCAAGGCAGGCTAGCTCGCTTACCGGGGAGGTAACCATCCATATTGAAAAAGGCATTTATTACCTCGATAAAACGATACAATTTACATCTGCACAATTCAAACCGCGGGCATTAACTATACAAGGTTCAGGAGAAGTAATTATTAGTGCCGGTAAGCTGCTTCAGCTTAACTGGAAACATTTTGAAAAAGGGATCTACGTAGTTTCGATAAATGATGATATTCCATTTGAAAGATTATACTGCAATGATGTTTTACAGGTATTAGCGCGCTACCCTAACTATGATTCTTCTGCAAGCGTATTTAACGGTACCGCTGCAGATGCCATTGATGCATCAAGAATAAAAAAATGGGCCAATCCAACCGGGGGGTATTTACATGCATTGCATGGTGGTGAATGGGGCGGCTTTCATTACCGCTTTACAGGAGCAGATACCGCAGGAACCTTACAAATGGAAGGCGGCTGGCAAAATAACCGCCCCAGCAAATTGCACAGGGAATTGAGGTTTGTTGAAAATATTTTTGAAGAATTGGATGCTCCGGGAGAATGGTTCCTGGACAAAAACAAAAAACTGCTTTACTTCTACCCTCCCGAAAACACTAACCTTGCCACTTCCAAAATTGAAGTGGCCCACCTGGCTAAAAGCTTTGTGATGACAGGTACTATTCAGCAACCCTTACGCGGTATCAGTTTCTCTAACCTGCATTTCAAACATAACGAAAGGACCTTTATGGAAACAAAAGAACCGTTGCTGAGAAGCGACTGGACTTTTTACCGTGGGGGTGCTTTGCTTTTTGATGGTGCTGAAAACTGTACGATATCGGACTGCGTATTTGAGGGACTGGGCGGTAACGCCATTGTATTCAGCAACTATAATAAGAATAACCTTGTAACGGGCTGCCATATTTATAATATAGGGGCTAATGCGATAGCCTTTGTTGGTGATATGGCTGCCGTCAGGAGTCCTTCTTTCAACTATGGCGATTATATTCCTTATACAGAAATGGACAAAACACCGGGGCCACTTAACAACAATTATCCCCGGAAATGTACTGTGGACAATAACCTGCTTCATGATCTGGGACAAATAGAAAAACAGGCTACCGGTGTTCAGATAGAAGTGTCATCACAAATTAAAGTCAGCAGAAACAGCATTTATAACCTGCCCAGGGCCGGTATTAATATAGGCGACGGTTGTTTTGGCGGGCACCTGATCGAATACAACGATGTATTTAACACCGTATTGGAAACCGGCGATCATGGATCCTTTAACTCCTGGGGACGAGACCGCTTCTGGGCAGCCAAAAGAAATTATATGGATAGCCTGCTAGCGCTGCATCCGGAGCTGATTTTATTGGATGCGCAGGAAACTACCGTTATACGCAATAACCGGTGGCGTTGCGACCATGGCTGGGATGTTGACCTGGATGATGGTTCATCCAATTATCATATTTACAACAACCTTTTTTTAAATGGGGGACTGAAATTCAGGGAAGGTTTTTTCCGGAAGGCAGAAAATAATATTATGATCAATAACAGCTTTCATCCGCATGTTTGGTTTAAAAACAGCGGTGATGTGTTTACCCGTAATATTGTTATGAGGGCTTATGCACCCATTGGTATGAGTGACTGGGGAGCATCTATAGACCATAATTTCTTTCCCGACCAGGCCGCATTAGAAAAAGCCCGATTAAATGGTACTGATCAAAACAGCCTTGCCGGCGATCCTTTGTTTGTAGGCCCTGCTAAAGGCAATTTTAACGTAAGGCCTAATTCTCCGGCACTTCAAACGGGTTTTAAAAATTTCGACATGGGTTCTTTTGGCGTACAAAAGCCATCGCTGAAAGCTATCGCGCTGCGACCTGCAATACCGGTATTACAAACCACAACAGCAATAACTTCATCAAATCAGCCTATCGATTTTTTGGGAGGAAGCATTAAACCTGTTGAAGGGCTAGGTGATCGTTCTGCCTATGGTTTGCCAGACGAAAGCGGGGTAATCATTATTGTTGCAGGAAAAGGTCTATTACACCAATCGGGCTTGCAGCCAAAAGATGTAATAGTAGTGGCCGATGGCAAAAAAGTAAAAAACGTAAAAGACTTCCTGGATATATATAACGCTCTTAAAAACTTTAGTGCATCCATTCCGCTTACCATTATCCGTAACCAACAACAACTGACCATTAACTTAAATACGAAATGATAAAAGTTTTCACGTTCCTGTTATCACTTGCGCTTACAGTTTCGATGCTGGCACAACCCGCCCCGCGGCATAACCTTCAGTTTAATCAACTCGCCAAAAGATGGGATGAAGCTATACCATTAGGTAATGGCATGCTGGGCGCCCTGGTATGGCAGAAGCAGGGCAATTTAAGGTTATCATTAGACCGGGCCGATCTTTGGGATGAAAGGAAGGCACTGGATCTTTCCACCTTCAATTTTACAGACGTACAACGCTGGGTAAAAAATAAAACTTATGACTCTGCACATAGGCTGGGCGACCGTCCTTATGATGCACTACCTTATCCAACCAAACTACCGGCAGCAGCAATAGAATTTAATATTGCATCCCTGGGCAAAGTGATTTCAAACACACTGGATATTACCACTGCATTAAATACAGTTAAATTTGAAAATGGCGTCCTTTTCAACACCTATATACACGCCAACAAAGAAGTGGGATACTTTTCTTTTGATTATATTGATGAAAAGAAGCAGCCGGATATCATCAGCCTGCTGGCGCCCAGGCTAATCGTGCATCATTACAATAAAGGTGGGTCCCAGGATAAAGATAACAGCCATGCAGGCGAAGGATTAGCCAAACTGGGATATACCGAAGGCACTGTTACTAAAGCAAACAACAGCATCCGTTATCATCAACCAACTTACAATGGTCACTACTTTGAAGTATTGATTAGCTGGAAGAAATTTCCGGGCAACCGCATCATTGGTCAATGGATTATCTCCAATGATAAAAAAGCACAGGTTCCTGATTTAAATACCAACCTTAAAGAACCCACCAGCTGGACAAGCCATATCGGCTGGTGGAAAAATTTCTGGTCAAAATCTTCTGTTACATTACCCGATTCCCTGATCGAAAAACAGTACTACCTTGAAATGTACAAGCTGGGATCTGTGTCACGTCCCCATGCGCCCGCCATTACGCTGCAGGCAGTATGGACTGCGGACAACGGGAGCCTGCCGCCCTGGAAAGGAGACTTCCATAATGATCTGAACACACAACTCAGCTACTGGCCTGTATACACTGCCAACCATTTAAAAGAAGGAGAAAGCTATATCAACTGGCTTTGGAATAATAAAAAGAAAAACGAGCAATATACAAAACAGTATTTTGGGGTACGGGGTTTGAACGTTCCAGGCGTGGCCACGCTTAGCGGGGATCCTATGGGAGGCTGGATACAATATTCGCTGGGCCCGACAGTTGGTGCATGGTGCGCACAACATTTTTACTGGCAATGGAAATATTCAATGGATCCCACATTTCTGCAAACCAGGGCCTATCCCTATATACATGATGTAGCTACTTACATGGAACAAATAACTTTTTTAAAGGATGGAAAAAGAATGCTGCCTTTGAGCTCCAGTCCGGAGTACAACGACAATGCTATTACTGCCTGGTTTACCCAGTGGAGCAATTTCGACCTGGCGCTTGTACAGTTCCTGTTTAAAGCAGCAGCCGAAGTGGCGCTTGCATCCAACAAAACCGCAGAGGCAGCGCATTGGAAAGAATTAGCGGCCCAGTTACCTGCTTATGAAACCAATGCAACCGGCTTTACCATTGCCCCGGGCCAGGATCTCCATTCATCGCACCGCCACATGTCGTCTTATATGGCTATTTATCCCCTCGCCCTTTTGGATATCAATAAAGAGGAAGACAAGGCCATTATCCAAAACTCTCTAAGAAGAATTGAGGAAAAAGGAACCAGCGCCTGGTGCGGCTATTCCTTTAGCTGGATGGCTTCCCTTTACGCAAGGGCCTATGAAGCCAATAAAGCGGTGAAACAGTTACAGATATTTGCCTCCAACTTCTGTTCACCTAACAGCTTTCATCTCAATGGTGATCAGAAAGGAGGACAGCATTCCAACTTTACTTACCGGCCGTTTACATTAGAAGGCAATTTTGCATTTGCCCAGGGCGTACAGGAGTTATTGCTGCAAAGCCGCGATGGTTACATTGAAGTATTTCCGGCAGTTCCACGCAACTGGAATAATGTTTCATTTAAACAATTGCGGGCGGAAGGAGCATTTATTGTTTCTGCTCAAAAAGAAAATGGTGTGCCCACCACTATAACCATTACCGCCGACCAGGGAGGTTTACTAAGAATAAAACTACCTTTCAGGACATGGATCACCAGAAGCATCCCTATGTCATCATTCAATACCAGCGAAGAAGGTATCATTGCTGTGAAGATGAAAAAGGGACAAACCATTACTATTGAAAACGGATACGAATAATGAAGCAGCAATTGGAACGCAGCATGATGAATTTTTTTCAAACTTCAAAGGAGTCCTTTGGACAGGGAAATGCCCGCCTGCCCGTCCCGTCCATACCGGCACGGACGGGTATCCGACCAAATCAGACAATAAAAAATATACGGATGAAAAAGATATTTTTTGCAATAACGATACTCGTTATCACTAACGCACAGGCGCAGCAGATTACAGCGGCTAACCGGGCTAACTGGTTTAAAGAAGCACGGTTTGGTATGTTTATACACTGGGGATTATATAGCATCCTAGGGGGATCGTATAAAGACCATACCATGCCTGACAAAAATTTTAAGAACGGCAATAGCTGGTACTCCGAATGGATACAACAAAGACTTGAAGTACCTGAAGCAGAATACCGGGCACTGGTAAAACAATTTAATCCTGTAAATTTTGATGCCGATAGCTGGATCAGGGAAGCAAAAAATGCCGGCATGAAATACTTTGTGATCACATCGAAACATCATGACGGTTTTGCTTTGTGGGATTCAAAAGTTTCAACCTACGATCTTGGCAGCACATCTTACAAAAAAGATATCCTGGGTGACCTGGCAAAAGCCTGTAAAAAATATGGATTGAAATATGGTTTTTACTATTCGCACTGTGAGGATTGGGATCATCCGGGGGGAGCTACACCATCCTGGACACCTCAAAAAACAGATCGTCAATTTGAGCAATACTGGAATGAAAAATGTTTGCCACAGGTGAAAGAATTGATCGAACGCTACAGCCCTGATATGTTTTGGTTTGATACCTGGGGAGATGAACAGGAAAAAATATTTATTTCTGATAAACGTCGCGACCAGCTGATCGCCCTGATCCGGAGCTTAAGTCCTAAAACATTAATCAACGGGCGTATATCGTGGCTCAATCCGGGAAACGATATTGATTTTCTTGAGATGATGGACAACGATTATCCGTCTGAATTATTACAGCGCCCCTGGCAAACGCCCGCTACCATGGTACATTCCTGGGGTTGGCATGCCAAAGACTACAATTGGAAAACTGCTAAAGAGATGATCGGTTACCTGGTAAATAATGTATCCAAAGGTGGTAATTATCTTTTAAATATTGGTCCAAAGGGCGATGGGTCCATTCCACCAATGGCCATAAGGCGGTTAAGGGAAATGGGCGGCTGGATGCTCACCAATTCAGAAGCTATATATGGAGCCGTCCCTGTTGCTTTAAAAGCTCCTGAAAATATTCGCCTGACACAAAGTACAATTAACGGCAAGACCTTTATATATGCATCAATTTTAAAACCTCTGGGAGATAAAAAACTGCTACTTCCCTTACAGGTCGCAAAAGTAGCGTCCTCTAGTATGTTAGATACGGGTATGCCTGTTCTTTTTGAAAAAAACAATGACGGCACTTCGTTTATACTCCCTGATAAAATAGCATTAACGGAAGACGGTGTACAAGTATTGAAAATAGAACTAAACAACTAATCATTTTCATACTGCTATTTGCAGCACTCTATACCCATTTTCATTCAAAAATCACATTAATCATGCGCCTGATTCTTATTTTACTGTTTACGCTGACCATGTCTGGTTTGTCGGCACAAAAAAAACCAAATATTATTTTAGTGCTGGCTGACGACCTGGGATATAGCGATATCAGTTGTTATGGTAATCCATTAATACAAACACCCTTCCTTGATAAAATGGCACGCAGTGGAGTTATGGCCACCAATTTTGTCACTACCTCTCCCATTTGTTCCCCTTCGCGCGCATCGCTGTTAACGGGCCGGTATTGTACCCGGTCGGGGATTACCTATGTTATTGGCCCCGGCAACAAAATCACCATGCCGGAAAATGAAGTAACCATTGCAGAAATATTAAAACCCAATGGCTATACAACAGGTGCTGTAGGTAAATGGCATGTTGGAGATTACGGCAGTGGCCTGCCTAATAAACAAGGCTTTGATTTTTTTTATGGAATGATGTATAGTCATGATTACAGAAGCCCCTATGTAAAAACAGACACCGTAATTAAACTATTCAGAAATACCACTCCAGAGATCTATCAACCTGCCGATAGTATTTTGAATGACCTCTATGTAAGAGAAGCAAGCGGGTTTATTGCTCAATCGGCTAAAAGCAAAAAGCCTTTCTTCCTGTATCTTGCCCATAATATGCCCCACTTACCGGTGGCATTTGCCGCTATGAAAAACAGGGGAAAGCGCTCAGCAGGTGGTGCACTGGGTGATGTAATAGAAGATATGGATGAAGGACTATCCAGGATATGGAAGGCCGTAGAACAGGCAGGCGAAGCCGATAACACCATTTTCATATTCACCAGCGATAATGGTCCCTGGCTGAATGCGCCACAAAGGATGTATGATGATGGATACACGCAGCCTTATCATATTGGCGCAGCGGGTATTTTCCGGGGCTGGAAGGCCCTCTCTTATGAAGGAGGACATCGTGTACCCTTTATTGTTTACTGGAAGGGGCACACTTTAAATAATGAGGTGTTATTGAAGCCGGTTTCTAATCTTGATATATTACCTACCCTGGCCGAATGGACCCAATCGAAACTGCCGGCCAATACGCTGGACGGGCAATCTATATCCGGATTTCTTACAACAAAAAATTACGGCAAGCCCCACCGTCCTATCTACTATCACAACACACTATTGGAGGGAGTAAAAGACGGAGACTGGAAATTGCGAATCACCCAAAAGGATAGTGTCGAACTGCAGGAGTTATTTAATCTATCATGGGATCCTTCCGAGAGAGTCAATCTCTTTAACAATCCCTTATATGCTAAAGAGAAAGAGCGTTTGTTACAATTATTTAAAGAGTTTCCTAAAGACTGATAATGCCTTAACTTAGGCGTTCAAAATAATTTTTTATAATGATTGTACGAATGCCCCGGTTTTTATCCAGACAATTATTGTGTGCTCTGTTCATTTGCCTGGTACTCACCATCCCGGATACTGTTTCCGGCGCAATAAGACTACCCAACATTATTGGAAGCAATATGGTGCTCCAGCAAAAAAGTGAAACCGCCCTATGGGGTTGGTCCAATCCGGCCGAGAAGATTTATATTACTACATCGTGGAATAATCATAAAGACTCTGTAACGGCTGATGGTACAGCCAAATGGAAATTGAATATAAAAACTCCGGTAGCGGGAGGACCTTATACCATCACCTTAAAAGGAGAAAACACCATTGTACTCGAAAATATCATGATCGGGGAAGTATGGATATGTTCAGGCCAGTCCAACATGGAATGGAGCAGCTTGCAAAAGCTTCAGCAGATCATTGATGAAATGCCTCATAGCCAGAACAATAATATCAGGCTATTCCATGTTGCTAAAACAACATCTCCCTACCCGCAGGATTATGTAGAAGGCAGCTGGAAGGTTTCAGGGCCTGATGCATTAAAGGGTTTTAGCGCTGTAGCCTACTTCTTTGCAAAGGAACTGCAACAAAAGCTTAATGTACCGGTTGCAGTAATTAATACGAGCTGGGGTGGTACCCCTGCTGAAACCTGGACACCCGCAGAAAAAGTAAATAATAATGAAGTGCTGGCAAAGTCTGCTGCTATGCAAAAAGTGGTACCCTGGTGGCCTGTAACGCCCGGTTATGCTTATAATGCTATGGTTTACCCGCTCATCAACATGTCTATTGCCGGCGCCATTTGGTACCAGGGTGAGGGTAATACGGCAATGCCGTTTACTTACGGGCAGCTATTCTCCGAAATGATCCGAAGCTGGAGAGCTGCCTGGAAAAAGAATTTCCCGTTTTATTATGTACAAATAGCTCCCTACAATTATGGCAATAACAATGTTGGCAACCTGATTCGCGAGCAGCAGGCCCAAACGCTGACTGTTCCCAATACGGGTATGATCGTCATTTCAGACCTGGTAAATGATGTAAAAAATATTCATCCTACCAATAAAAAAGATGTGGCGTTGCGACTGGCTAATTACGCCTTAGCGGAGACTTACAATAAGAACATAACAGGTTACAAAAGCCCTATGTTTAGCCTCATGCAGGTAACCGGCAATAAAGTCCATTTATATTTTGACAATGCTCCCAATGGCTTTAAGCTAAATGCAGGTAAAGCTGCTACCGAATTTTACCTGGCCGGAGCAGATCAGGTATTTGTGCCTGCCTCTATTAAAATAGAGAAGGACCGCCTGGTTGCTTCGAGCCCTGAAGTTAAAAACCCTGTAGCGGTGCGGTTCTCATTTAGCAATGGTGGC
>JBCNOR010000650.1:0-2936 GCA_039593785.1 Niabella sp.
GAAACAGGCTACTTTTTTTTCGTATCGTATAAGTGGGGTTATAGTATTGGTTGCATGGATGATGCTGGTGGGAGGTTGCAGAGAACAGGGGAAGGTTAAGCAGGAGGCTGTGGATGAGGATATAGTGGTAACGGATGCGCCATCTGAAAGCCAAGGCAATGGTGATAATGAAGAGCAGGATGCCTTTCCTGCATTGTACAGTTTTAATACTATTGGCGGCGAAGTCATAAGGATTACGGCTTCTGAACCATCTGAACATGATCCGTTTTTTCTTATTGGCGATGCTAATTATATTGTTGCAACCAAGTATCTCGATGACAGGGTTATAAAAAAAGATACATTACTCCAGAATGAATTTGTGTATACCGGTATAGATTCTGCCAGTATACAGCAATATAAGGCGGGCAATAATTATTACCTGTTGCTTACGGCAAAGGAGACATTTAAAGGGCAGGCCATCACCGAGAAAACGATCCATTTTATCCTGCTCGACATCAACAGCCTGGAGCATTATAAACTGGTGTATGAAGGCATATCATCTATACGTTGTTATGAGTGTATCGACGGTAATTATCAACCGGCGCCTTTGTTAGATAAAAACCCGGCTGTGAAGGCGATACTCCTTGAGTATGCCAGTAAAAGTAAATGGGTATACCGGCCTGCAACGCAGGCAGAGAAAGATGCCCGGCATTTTATCAACTACGAGCAAAAATGGAATGAGGATAACGGGGAAGATAATCATCTCGCAAACGGCCATTCAGGCATATCCGAACCCATCTACAGTACCTATTATAAAGATGATATTTTTAAAGTTACTGCAACCCATGCCAGTGTTACCGATTCTATAGAGAATGAACATTTTAAAATTATGTCCTATTTCCGGGGAAATATCCTGGGTTTTGATAAGCAAAAGCAGCTGTATTTTCCAATTTATATCGAGAGCTGTATTACCGGCTGCGATAAGAAAATAAGGTTTATATCGCCCGAAACTATTGAAGTAATATATGATGAGTATAGCGGGAAAGAGGTATACACCGTTAACCTGAATAAAATACGGTTTAAGTAAAAGTTTGAGAAAAGACCTACGGAGCACAACATGCAGCTGAAATGATGTGAAAGTATTTTGCGAATCATAAAATAGCGTACGCGAATTGTAAATACAGGTAGCATTTCCGGAAGCAAATCTTTTTTTTGCTTTAATTAATTACAGCGATACGATGTGGATGAAGCCTGAAACCATATTATCTGTAAAAGACCAGCCCGCAGGGAACGCGTATTACCTAATTCCCGGGCATGGTGCGTGTTATAATTCATGCCCTGTAAAGGGAGCGGATATCGACAGCTTTATGTGGTGTCTTGATTTTGCGAAGGACAAAAACCGCTGTTATATTGCCGGCAATGTACTGAAAGGCGCAGATCCGGGTTCGTTTGAAGTGCTGAATATGTACTTCGCCGGGGATAAAGATCACATCTATACCGCAGGGGGAATGCAGCAGAAGCTGGATCGGGAAACTTTTGAAGTGCTGGATGATGGATTTGAAACAGACCTGCACAATCGTAAACGTAAGATTACATCCTATGCAAAAGACAGGCAGGGGCTATGGATGATGGAATATTATTCGTTAAAACCCACGTCCGTTAAAGGAATAGATACTAGCTCTTTTAAACGGATTAACGACAGTTTCGCAAAAGACCGGCGGTTTGTACTCTGGATGGGGAAAAAAGGTGAAAAACGCTGACCCCGCTACATTTATTGCATTCAATATTAACTATGGCAGGGATAAAAACCACATCATCTGCCAGGATCATATACTCGCCGTTGCAGACTATGAAACTTTCGAGGCCGTTGCTACCCAAATTACCCTTGCAAAAGATAAAAACCGGTATTACTGGTTTAGTGATGAAATATCTGAAGCCGGGTTTACAGAACTCAATGATCAGAAATAAACATCAGTTTTGTATAGGTGACTGTAGTTGGAGCGGCTAAAAACTGAAAAAAACAGTGTGAACAGAGCCGTTTGAAAAGTATCGATAAATACTATTAAATTTAAGAAATGAGAAATGGTGTTTTGATAGTATTAGGGTTTGCGCTCCATTATTGGGGTTTTAATTATTTTGAAACCATTATGCTTTTTGTTAACCAGCTGGTACAATATAAACTGGGTAGTTATTTTCTGACTTATGTCATTATCGGGATACCGGTTTTTATTGTGACCAGTCTGGTTACGCGGGAGTTTAATTTTTTGAAAGGCCTGGGATTACGATCGAATGCAATAACGGGGTTGATTGCAGGGGTGGTATTTTCTCTGCCCATGTTTGTCGGGGGCTTATTGCAATCAAAACTAGCGACACATATCAATGTTCCCAACCTTATCGCTAAAACCATTTTCGCTGGTTTTTTTGAAGAGCTGTATTTCCGGGGATTTCTTTTTGGCCTGTTGTTCCGTAAAACAAGATTAGGCTTTTTGCCTGCCATTATTGTCTGCTCAGTTATTTTTGCCATGGGGCATTTGTATCAAAGCCAGGATCCTGGCGTGCTATGGGGAGTGTTCATTACAACCTTTATGGGGTCGGTGTTATTTGCCTGGTTATTTGCAGAGTGGAATTATAATTTATGGGTGCCCATTTTTCTGCATACGCTGATGAATCTTTCCTGGCATTTATTTGAGGTTAGTGAGAACGCGTTGGGAACTGCATCATTCAATATATACAGGGGCATCACTATAGCATTAGCTATTGTGCTGACTATAATGTACAAAAAGAGAAATGGCGAAAAGCTATCAGTTAACAGGCAAACTTTATTGTTTAAAGAGCGTTACTAAAATCGGCCTTTGCAATAAAATTAAACCTGTCATTTAAACTATTGTAGATCGTTCTTCAACACTTTAACATGGGACAAATATTTGAGTTGATAGCAGATCAGGCTCTGGAAAAGC
>JBCNOR010000651.1:0-2921 GCA_039593785.1 Niabella sp.
CGATGACGTAATTGTAGCTGCTTCAGAGCGCGCTGCGATTCGTACTACCTTCAATGTAGGAGAGAACGAGGTAAAAGAGCTCATGCCGGGTAATGCTTTGATCGTTCACGAGGATGGCAGCTTTGAGATAGACAGCGTGGTAGAGCCAAAAGAACGGAAAGCCTGTAGCTTTGAACGTATTTATTTCTCAAGAGGCAGTGATGAGAAGATTTATAAAGAACGCAAGGCCCTGGGTTTTAACCTGAGCGAACAGGTGTTGAACGCGATCGATTTCGATTTAAAGAATACGATATTCTCTTATATTCCTAATACCGCCGAAGTTGCATTCCTGGGATTACAGAAGGGTATGCAGATGTATCTCAACAAAATTAAAATTGAGCGCATCTTAAGCTGGGGTAAGGACTATGATGAAGAGAAGCTGGAAGAGATGATCAACCGCCGCATCCGGGTAGGCAAAATTGCCATTAAGGATGTAAAAATGCGGACATTTATTACCGAAGACGCCAGCCGTAATGAGATGGTGCAACACGTGTACGATATAACCTACGGCACAGTAAGACCAGGTATAGATACAATTGTTATCATTGATGATTCTATAGTGAGGGGTACCACATTGAAGCAGAGCATTATTAAAATGCTGGCCCGTTTACAGCCTAAAAAGATTCTTATATTATCGTCTGCACCCCAAATCCGTTACCCGGACTGCTACGGAATTGACATGAGTAAGATGGGCGACTTTATTGCCTTTAATGCTGCGGTAGAAATATTAAAAGACCGCGGGCAGGAACAATTGCTTCATGATCTCTGGCAGCAATGCAAAGATCTGAAAGCGCAGAACCTGTTACATACAGAGAACCTGGTTCAGAAGATCTATAAAAGCAGCACCAGCACCGAAATCTCCAATAAAATAGCGGAAATGATCACACCTAAAGACCTGGGTCTGCCGGTACAGGTGATCTTTCAAAGCATTGAAGATCTGCATAAAGCTTGCCCTAATAACCTGGGCGACTGGTATTTTACCGGTAACTATCCCACTCCGGGTGGTAACCGTGTGGTAAACCAGGCATTTATGAATTATATGGAAGGAAAGAACGAAAGAGGTTACTAAACTCTCATTTTAAATAAAAAAAGTCCCCGGTATCCAACTTGCCGGGGATTTTTTTGAAGAACCCAACTGAAAATAAATAAATACATTTGACGCCAAAAACTTAGTTACAGGAAATTAGTTATATGAAGACATTGATCATTATCAGGCATGCCAAAGCAGAACAGGGCTACGGCGTAGATAGCAAACGGAAATTGGAAGAAAGAGGACACCGGGATGCGGCGCTTATGGCGCAGCGTTTATTAGATAAAGGGTATAAAATCGATAAGATATTTTGCAGCCCTTCTGAAAGAACCAAAGAAACGGCGGTTTATTTTGCGCAGGTGCATCATGTGGAAAGTAAAAATATTAAGTATTTCGATGGGTTATACCTGGGGGATACCTTACAGATTACCGAAGCAATTAACTGGCTGCAGGAGAATATAGAAACCCTGGCAGTTATCGGTCATAATCCCGGCGTTACCAATTTTACCAATGATGTAACAGGCTCAGATATAGAATCGCTGCCTACTTCGGGAGTTGCCATTATAAAAGTAGATTGCGACGACTGGCAGGATTTTAACGAAGCAACAAAAACACTGGTTGAGGTAGATGGCCCGAAAGGAGCTTAAATTGTGTACGGTGTAAGATGTTTGATGTACGTACATCAAACACCGCTTTATCGTACATTACCTATCATCTGTCAACTGTAATCAGTCATCTAATAATATCATGGGACAAAAAAAACTGATCCGCTTTGCGGAACTACTTACTTTCTCCAATGTGCTGCAGTATCCCGAAAATATGGCGGGTACCTGGCATCAGCACTTCAATAATAATAATCCCCTGGTTTTAGAACTGGCTTGCGGAAAGGGCGAGTATGCTTTGGGACTGGCAAGAATTCATCCTGATAAAAATACAATAGGGGTTGACATAAAAGGCAACCGTCTTTGGGTGGGTGCCAAAAAAGCCATTCAGAATAACCTGTCCAATGTTGCCTTTTTACGTGCGCAAATTGAACAGTTGACACAATACTTTGCAAAAGATGAAGTGGATGAGATCTGGATTACCTTTCCTGATCCCCAATTGAGATTTTCAAAGGCAAAAAAAAGGCTGACTCATCCCCGGTTTTTGAGAACCTATCAGCAGGTATTAAAGCCCGGAGGAAAAATACACCTTAAAACAGACAGCCCTGATTTGTACAGGTTTACCAAAGAAGTGCTTAGTATGTACCATTGCCCGGTCATTGCTGATACCGACGATTTGTACGCGCAGGAAGATCGGTCAGAAGAGCTGAAATTAAAAACCCACTACGAAGCGCTTGACATTGCGCAAAGCAGCCGCATTCATTATTTGTGTTTTACTTTACCACAACCACTGGCTGGTCCTGAACAGGATGAGCAATTAAAAGAAGCCATCAGGTATGAGCTGGATAGAGGGTGAAGATTATTACCAGAATGAAGAGGGCCTGGTAACGCTAACGGCCAAATATTTACGGGAGCGTGGATTTTGTTGTGGCAAGGGCTGTTTACATTGTCCATATGACTACATAAGAGTTCCTGAACCGTTGCGAACTGAATTGCTCAATGATAGGGGCAGAAAAACCCGGTAATACTACTTCCTTATAGATGGGCATTTTGTTTAAATAATAACCATGTAGCCGTGGGTGCAATTCAAATTTTCGCCAAAGTCATGGAGGCATCTCCTAAATAGTAGAGAATTGCCCTTGGCAGACGCATCAGTCATTAATATATCGCTGCCATGCAGCTCTACCACCTTTATGACTATTTTTTTACTAATATATAGCAGCTACGCTGCTTTTATTGTTGTGATTATT
>JBCNOR010000652.1:0-2915 GCA_039593785.1 Niabella sp.
CCGACCTTGTGGTAAGTGATATGATGATGCCGGAAATGAATGGCCTGGAACTTGCAAAAAAAATAAAAGAAGAAAAAGAAACAGCGCATATCCCGGTCATTTTACTTACAGCGGTGGGTAGTGAAGACAAGCAGCTGGAAGGTTTTCAGATTGGGATCAACGACTATATTACCAAGCCATTTACCTTTGAGATCCTGGCTTCCCGCATCGATAATATACTTGCGCAGCAGAAATTAATGCATAAGCGTTTCCAAAAACAAATTGAGGTGAATCCCAAGGAAATTGCGATTACCTCCGTTGACGAACAGTTCCTGGAAGATGCGCTGGCTGTTGTAGAAAAAAATATTGCCGATCCCGATTTTTCGGTTGAGAGTTTTAGCCAGGCTTTATTCATGAACCGGGTAACACTATACCGGAAACTGCTTACCCTGACCGGGAAAACACCCATTGACTTTCTAAGAACGATCCGGTTAAAAAAGGCGGCGTTATTGCTGTCCAAAAGCGGTAAGTCGGTTGCCGAAGTTGCCTATGAGACCGGTTTCAACAATCCGAAAAACTTTACAAAACAATTTAAGGAAGAGTTTAATGTGCTGCCTTCACAATATAACAAACCTGCTAAAGGCGATTAATGACTATGCCCGGCTGATAATGATTGTTATAACTGGACCCGCAGCTTTTGGGGTTTTCCTGTTTGCGAATTTGTCCTGGCGGTAAAACCTACGCTGACGGGAGCGTTCTATGTTTAACCGCAACGACGCTAAGGCGCGAGGAAAGAGATGTATAAAAATTTATTGGATACACCAACGCTAACCTCGATTAGTTTTGCTATTTTTTTTACCGGTCATACCCTACACACCTATACAGCCTCGTACAATATTGCTGTCAATAAGTCTTACTGATTAAGCGTTCTGTTACTTTCAACCGGGAGCTTAACTGTATGCACTTTTCGACAGCATTCAATCAGCATTGGCAGGTCTGCTCGCCGAAATTGTACTGTAATATGTTGATTTGCAACAAATGAATGCCTAATCTGCAACAAATGGCTACCCTCTTACCCTTTCAATAATTCTATTTTTGAGCAGAATAAATCTAACGTATTACTCAAGTATGAAAAAATTCTTGCTATTAACTGCTTTCACAGTTTGTATCGCTTGTGCTGACATTATGGCGCAGACGGGCGACTATTTGAAAACCGATAACGGGGTCATCGTTTATGTGAACAAGGTCGGTAGCCGTGGCCGGCAGGCTGTAAAAGTAGAGGTGGTGACCGACGATATCGTACGGATTACTGCAGCGCCTGATGACCAGGTACAACCTGTTTCAAGCCTCATCACTTCATATAAAAGAAACAGTAATGTTTCCTGGACGGTCGGTTCAGCCGATTCAAAACTGGTTATTAAAACCAAAAATCTGATTACGGAGGTTGATAAAAGGAGCGGGACGGTATCCTTCTTCGACAAGGATCATAAAACCATTATTGCGGAAAAACCGGGCACTGGCAGGAGCATGCAGCCTGTAGTGGCGGAAGGTACTACTACGTATAAAATCAGCCAGGCTTTTCAAACCTCTGACACGGAGGGATGGTATGGCTTGGGGCAGCACCAGCAGGGCATTATGAATTGGAAGGGCCACCAGGTAACTTTTTTTCAGAATAATACCGAGGTTGCCATTCCATTTTTATTGTCGAGCCGTAACTATGGCATTTTATGGGATAATTATTCTTTTACCCGGGCGGGCAGCCTCAATCCTTTATTACCCCTGTCGGCCCTTCAGTTGTATTCAAAAAAGGGTGAGCCTGGCTGGTTAACCGCTTCATACGCCAACAATAAAGCGCTTCCCGGCGAAGTGGCCCTGGAAAGAGCGGAGTCGGAGATCAATATGCCTTTCCTGGGTGATTCAAAAATAAAATTACCGAAGGAATTCAAGCCCGAATCGGGCATCATTACCTGGGAAGGCAGTATTTCGTCGCCCTTTAGCGGATTGCACCAGTTTCAATTTACCATTGGCGGTACCTTAAAAGTTTGGATCAACCATCAATTAGTGGTAGATCGCTGGCGTAAATCCTGGAATCCTGTTATGGTAACTGCTCCTGTATTGTTAACCAGGAATGCAAAAACGCCCATAAAAATAGAATGGATACCCGAGGGGGAGTCTTATCTCTCCGCCGAATGGCAAAGACCGCTCACCGAAGATGAAAAAAATACCTTCGCTTTCAGCTCCGATGCGGGCAAACAGATCGATTACTATTTTGTGCATGGCGCTAATATGGACAGCGTTATTTCTGGCTACCGACACATTACCGGTAAAGCGCCTATAGTTCCTAAATGGGCATTGGGTTTCTGGCAAAGCCGGGAGCGTTATAAAACGCAGGATGAAGTACTGTCTGCAGTAAGCGAATTCAGAAAAAGAAAGATACCACTTGACAATATTGTACTCGACTGGAATTACTGGCGCGAGCCTGAATGGGGCAGCCAGGAGTTTGATGAGTCGCGGTTTGCTGATCCTGACCAGATGATCGATGTATTGCACAAAAAGTACCATACACAGCTGATGATCTCGGTATGGCCCAAGTTTTATGAAGGGATTGCTGCTTACAATGATTTTGATAAAAAAGGATGGTTATATAAACGCAATATTGCCGACCGGCAGCGGGACTGGATCGGAAAAGGATATGTATCTACTTTTTACGATGCTTTTAATGAACATGCCAGGACGGGCTTCTGGAACCTGATTGATAAGAAGCTTTTTAAAAAGGGCATAGATGCCTGGTGGATGGATGCCAGCGAGCCGGATATATTGTCGAATGTATCGCCCGCCAAGCGGATCGAGCAAATGACACCAACGGCTCTTGGTACCGGCACTGAATATTTCAATGCCTACCCGTTGCAAAATGCCAAGGGCATATATGAAGGACA
>JBCNOR010000653.1:0-2900 GCA_039593785.1 Niabella sp.
GATCATTATATGTTCAAGCTCTGTGGAGGAACACACCGATGAGGGAAATACGGCGCCAAGCTCCACCTCATGATCCAAAAGCCAGCCCGGAGTATAATTTAACTGGTGGATCGCCGGGTCAGTGTCCACTATTTTTGGGAACATAAAAGGTGCAATCTGGCCGGTTTCCCTGCCATGCTCAGCATAATTAATTCCTATAGCTATATGTTGTCCGCCATCAACAGCAGGCAGCAGGTCGCTGTATTTTAAAGTGATCTTATCTTTTCCGTTGGTGATAATTTTAACAACATCATCGAATTGCAGGTTTTGTATAACGTCGAATGAATTACGGCCATACCGGTTTAATACATCACTGATATCAACACCTGTTACACTTTCACCGTCGTCTTTCTGCACCCCGAGTATATGGATCTGTCCATTTTTATTGAACCTGCTTAAGGTGAGCGCATCTTCCGTTGACTTTATAATTTGTACATCCTTATTATTATTTACAGCCCCGCCAGGGGTGGCTTTAACGGGAACAGTTCTTTGTGTGCCGGTTTTCATAAATTTCAGCGAAAGCAAATGGCTTGCAATGGCAGGGTAAATATCACACAAGGTTAAAAAGCCACCAACCGCCAATCCAATTAGTATTTTATTCATGATCTGATTTATTTGGATGAAACACTATTTTTTTCCGGGAACAATTCTATAGCTCAGTCCTATTTTGAATGTAAGACCGCTTTCCATTTCAGGATTGAGGGGATCCACCCGGTCACCCATTTCGTAAAAATCAATAAAGCCATCAGTCAGGTCATTCTTGTTGTAGATCTCCATGTTCCGGATCAGTGAATACGCCGCGGTTCCGCGAATTGCCCAGTTTTTAGAAATATAGTATTCTGCGAATAAACCGGGGTTGACGCTGTTGTATTCGAAATAACGATCCTGGTTGTTTAGCCGGTAGCTTGTTTGCTGTACGGATAAATTGAAACCGGCGTTTATTTTTTCGTTGATGCCATAGCTAACAGTAGCAGAAGATGGAAGATCCCCGAATACCCGCCATTTATCATTGACTTTCCAGTCCAACCGGCCAGTACAATATATTGCGGGCCATAAAACTGTTTCCGGTAACCAAGGGTGCCTCTCCAGGATAGATGGTCGCCTGCCTTGTAAGTTCCTCTGACCACGGCGCCAAACCTGATATCAGATCCCTTAATTTCTTTATAATCACTGTTCATAAACGGCATAAGAATAGTGGTGAGATTGAATTTCCTGCTAAGCATAACACTGTACCCAAATGTTGGTGAAATGCTGTAAACATTTTTAACTTCAAAATCCGGGTGGCTGCCGCCAAAGTCAAAAGCTTCCAGGTTACCTCCTATCAGCAGGTATTTGGATTTGTCCGGAGTAAGGAAAATGGGTAGGGTAGCTGAGATCTTAAAATTGCTGCCGGTAAATTTCTGGTCGTCGTGCGGCGCCTTAATCTTCAAAGGCATGCCTTCATAGCTAATATTTACCCCTTCAATATATCCCTGGCCGGCGCTTAACCCTGGTAAGAGCATACAGCATATTCCGGTACTTATTGCGCAAAGCCATTGAAGGCATGCGGGTATTCGTTTGGTCAGTTTTGGATCTTTAAATTTCATTTGTCGTTGTTTAGAATGAATTTGCTTTTGCAACGCGACAAAAGTATCAGATCCGGTCCGGGAGGTCATTGATGTTTATCAATATCGGGGGCAGGGGGTATTTTTCTGCGGCTACGGCAGGAAGAAAATCACTGTTACAGGTAATAAGATGTATTTCCTGTTAATGGCCAATAGATAGTTTTTACCTATATTACTACCGTTATTTTGTTGCTGTATAGCAGTAGATAAGTTGGCGTTTTACAGAAGACCTACACCGTCAGCTATCTGATTATTTCCTCAGGAAAGTAGCATCATTAAAACCTATAAATCCTTCGGGCCGGTTATGAAAATTAAAGCATATGGAATTAAAGAGAAAGGTGGAAAAGCGGAGCCTTTTTACTATGAAAGATCCATTGGTGAAAATGAGGTAAAAGTTAAAATTATTTATTGTTCTATTGCAAGAGGGGATGTTCAATACATAAGCAATGATTGGGGCGATACAAAATTCCCACTTGTTCCCGGGCATGAAATTGTGGGCGCTGTTGAGGAAACCGGCTCAAATGTAACAACGTTAAAAGCCGGCGACCTTGTTGGAATTGGTTATCAGCTGGAGGCCTGTTTTGAATGTGAGTTCTGTAAAGAAGGGAATGAACAATTTTGCGCGCAGCAAAAAGTAATTGGCGTGGATTGCTATGGCGGCCTGGCGGAGCATATTGTTGTGGATAACAGGTTTGCCTTCAAACTTTCACCGGCGCTTCACTCCGCAAACTACGTTCCTTTATTATCATCTGGCCTTGCCGTGTATACAGGAATTATGAAAGCACAGCTGCCGGCCCATTCCGTTGTGGGCGTTCTGGGAGCCGGTGGCCTTGGGCAGATGGCCATTCAGTTCTTACATAAAATGGGACATAAGGTTTATGCATTTTCCCATTCTTTGGAAAAGAAGGAGATGATCAATCAGCTGGGAGCTGAATTTATACTGAGCTCAAACCCCGGTAGCCTGGCAGCTTTAGATAAGAAATTTGACTTTATTATCTCAACATTGAATGTGGAGTATGACCTGGATGCTTTTTTGAGGATCCTTAAACCGCAGGGGAAGTTTTGTGTGGTAGCCTCGCCCCTGAAAAAGCAATCAATCAGCATTGGCCTGCTATACGACTATGCTCAACGAACCATTTATGGAAATTATGTGGGTAGCCGCAAGGATATGGTGGATATGCTTGATTTTGCGGCAAAGCATAATATGGAGAGCATGGTGGAGGTAATGCCATTCTCTGAAATGAATGAAGCAATAGA
>JBCNOR010000654.1:0-2898 GCA_039593785.1 Niabella sp.
AAAAGTGAGTAAAGAAAGATCGCTGCGTTTGGCGACCAAAGTGGTAGAGATGGTTCGTAGCTTAAAAGGACAGACCCAAACGGTTTATATTGCCTTTGATTATGATGTATGCAAAAGAGTGAGAGAGATGGAGCCTTCAGCACCGGTGCAATATTTGAACGGCGACGTATCGGCAGAGAAGCTAAAGGCCGACCGGCTGGATGCAGACTACCATTTCAGTGTTTTTCAAAAAGATAAAAACTGGATCAAAAATGCCAAAGCTTTGGGTGTAAAAACCAATGCCTGGACCGTAAATGATGAAAAGATAATGGATGATTTCCTCGCGCAGGGTATCGATTTCATTACTACTAATGAGCCGGAACTGCTGTTGAAAAAGCTGTCTAAATAAGACTTTTCAATGCTAATCATATAACTTTAGAATCATGAGAACAGACAACAAGTTATTTATTCTGAGCAATGGCCGGGTAGCGGCTATTGATAAGAAAACCGGGGAGATCGCATGGGAGGTGAAGTTGAAAGAATATATTAAAACTACCTTAAGCTACGCTGTAGGGCAGATTTTTTTAGAAGATGACAAGCTTTATATAGGCGTATCGGGCATCTTGCTTTGCCTGAGCGCAAAGGATGGCTCTTTTCACTGGAAGAATGAATTAAAGGGTTGGGGATATAGTTTTATCAGCATTGCCAATGCCAATACAGGCGCTGCGGCACAGGACCAGGCCAATGCGGCGGCTATGACAGCTGCAATTGCTGCGTCTACGGCCGCAACAGTAGCTGCCACATCAGCATCTTCCTGATTACATCACTGATTATTCAAATTTCAAGTTTATAAGCCTGGCTGCACTTATTCGCCGGGCGCGGGGGGATTGTAAACTGTGTCAGAAAAATAAGTGACATCAAATGGTGACACAGAAAAGTGTGTCACGTTTTTTTTGTGTCATTTTTTAGAAACTGTTGGAGGGTGACACTAATTGCCCCGAGTTTTTACATTTTTGCCCGCATCAATTATTGGTGCAGCCATTTTACTTCGCCAAAATCAAACGAAAAAGCCGTTGTACCTGCCTGCACATGAAGCTTGCCGTCTGACGAGACATTTTTTACTATTGCCTCAAATCGCGCAAGGTCCTTTTCAAATACAACGGGTTCATTTTTTTTGTATAAAAAATGGTTGTACTCGTCAATTAACCCATGAAAATCTGCTTTTTCATAACGTAGCACGATTTCATTTCTAACTTCCAGCGCCAGCTGCAAACAGTCAAACCTTTTTCCGGTGATCTGCCTCAGCGATACGGGTTGCCGATCTGTCACCTCCGGGAAATCAACCTGGTTAATATTCATTCCAATACCTGCCACTGCCCATTTCCAGTCCCTGCCGCTGATGATGTTTTCAATTAAAATGCCGCATGCTTTCCGGTTGCCGAAAAAGATATCATTGGGCCATTTAACAACAATGTCGCTTTGCGCATATCGCTCAAAAACAGCTCTTACGGCTAATGCCACCAATGCTACCAACAGAAACTGCCGGTGCAAGCCTATTTTTTCAGGATTTAATACCACGCTCAAATGAACATTTTCCCCCTTTTTAGATTGCCAGGTTTTACCCCGCTGTCCTTTACCTGCATACTGCTCATGCGCAAAAACTGCCGATCCGTGCTGCAGTGTTTCCTGACGCTCCGTCAGGTTGGCCTGCTTTAACAGGCTTAGGGCATAATTATTGGTGCTATCGATGGATAAAAGTTCGATTACAGGCGGAAAAGGGCAATTATCTGCTGATTGTTGTGCCAATATTCGCTATTTTTGAGCAAATTAAATAAGGAATCCTGAAACACGGATAAATAAAGTGATGAGCCGGAAATTGCCGTCACGTCTAATGTTTCACTTTTCGGTACTAAATGTCTTCTTTTAATTAAAATCACATCTTCTATTGGAACCATTGGCTTCGCTAACAAAACGCAGAAATTTATCTGGAAAACTTACAAAAAATTCTAAATTATTCAAATCCATCATTGCCGCCATACAGGAAAAGAAGGGGGAGAATATTGTTTCACTTGATTTAAGAAAAATTCCGGAAGCTGTAGCTGATTTCTTTATCGTATGTGAGGCTACGAGCCAGCCCCAGGTAAAAGCTATTGCCGATAATATCGAGGAGCGCGTAAAGGAAAACTGCGGGGAGAACGTCTTCCATAAAGAGGGTTTTCAAAGTATGCAATGGGTGCTGGTGGATTTTGTGAATGTGGTGATACATATTATGCAGCCCGAAACCCGCAAGTTTTACAACCTCGAGGAAATGTGGAGCGATGCTGTGGTAGAAGAGCATCAATAATTATTTAAAGTCTTAATAAACAATTTACAAGGTTTTTACCTTATACATCAAACAGAAAAAATGGCGAAGCAGGAAAAGAGAAACCCGTTTTCAAATAATAATAACAATAATACACCGGGAGAGCCGAAAAAGGGACCGAAATTCGGTAGCTATTGGGCTTTCATCATTATACTGGCAATTATGCTGGCCTTCCAGTTCCTGAATCCGTTAGGATCATCCAGGCAGGAGATCAACATTTCCCAGTTTCAAAACATGTTTGTTAAAGGGCATGTTTCGAAATATACCATTGTTAGTAATAAAGACCTGGTGCGTGTGTGGATAAAGCCCGATTCACTTGCAGGATATCCTAATGCAGATAAGAACGTGGTTAAAGGGGCAGAAGAAACACCACAGTTTTATTTTGAGATCTCAAGTCCGGAAGTTTTTAATGACCAGATGGAGAAGTTCTATGAGCGTCACCCGGGGTTAGTCAGGATGGAGCCGGAAGTAAAGTCGGATAATGATTTTTTAGGCAAAGCAATAGGCGCTGGTTCGACGCCGAGCCTGCTGCCGACCGAACTACTGCATTACGGGTG
>JBCNOR010000655.1:0-2892 GCA_039593785.1 Niabella sp.
GCTTCTCCTTACAACTATGCACAGGATGTAGTGCGCAACAGCATTGTAAAGGCGCATACGCTAAAGTATCAATTGCCCATGTTGTATTGCAATACCGTGGGGTCGCAAACGGAGATCGTATTCGACGGCGGGAGCCTGGTATACGACGATGCAGGTAATAAAGCAGGAGAACTGAAATATTTCTCCGAGGACTTTGGAGTATTTGACCTGGAGCAGCTCGTAAATAAGGAAGCAGCCGGGGGGCAGGATGTGACCGTTTACTATGCAGCTTCTGAGGTAGGTGTGGGGAAAAATGTATTGGAATACCTGGCCGATGAAAAGAGTATTGAAGAGATATATGCGGCCCTGGTACTGGGTATCAGGGATTACTTTACTAAAATGGGCTTCAAAAAAGCTATTATTGGCTCCAGCGGGGGGATAGACAGCGCCGTTACAATTGCTTTGGCAGTAGAGGCGCTGGGTAAAGAAAATGTGCATGCGGTTTTAATGCCGTCTCACTACTCTACCTCCCATTCTGTAAGTGATGCAGAGCAGTTGAGCCGAAACCTGGATAATCCTTATAATATCATTGCCATAAAAAATATTTATGATGCTTTTTTAACAGAGCTGGATCCTTTGTTTAAAGGCCTGCCGTTTAGTGTAGCTGAAGAGAATATACAGAGTCGTACCAGGGGCAACCTGTTGATGGCTATCGCTAATAAGTTTGGTTATATTCTTCTGAATACATCGAATAAAAGTGAGTTGGCAACCGGTTATGGAACTCTTTATGGAGATATGGCAGGCGGGTTAGGTGTATTGGGCGATGTTTATAAAACACAGGTATATGCTTTAGCCCGTTATATCAACAGGGATAAAGAAATCATCCCAGAACATATCATTACCAAAGCGCCATCAGCCGAATTAAGGCCTGACCAAAAAGACAGTGATAGCTTGCCTGAATATGATGAGTTAGATACCATACTTTTTAAATACATAGAGGAAAGACAGGGACCTAAGGAGCTTATTGCGCAGGGTTTTGACGAGGCCCTGGTAAAGCGCATCCTCAGGATGGTAAATATGAATGAATACAAACGTAACCAGTTCTGCCCTATCATACGGGTAAGCTATAAGGCGTTCGGTGTGGGCAGGCGTATTCCTATTGTGGCAAAATATTTGAGTTAAGCGCTAGGTTATTGGTGTGAAAATGGACCAGGCAGGCCTTGCCGGCGCTATAGCGTTCCTATACTAAGAACAATCAACACAATCAGATATGTTGAAAACAGCAGAAGATATAAAAATATTAAACGGCAAAATTGCCGGGGCAAGTAGTTTTGTTGACCGTCTTAAAGAAGAAGTGGGTCATATCATTGTTGGGCAGGCTCACATGCTGGACCGGTTGTTAATTGGCCTGCTGAGTAACGGGCACGTACTGCTGGAAGGTGTGCCGGGACTTGCAAAAACACTGACAATAAAATCGCTGGCTACGGCTATACAGGCTAACTTCAGTCGTATACAGTTTACCCCCGATCTTTTACCGGCCGATGTTATTGGTACGTTGATCTATAACCAGCAGCAAAATGATTTTGTAGTACGTAAGGGCCCCATTTTTGCCAATTTTATCCTGGCTGATGAAATTAACCGGGCTCCTGCCAAAGTACAATCGGCGTTGCTGGAAGCGATGCAGGAGCGGCAGGTAACTATTGGTGATAAAACCTATAAGCTGGAGGAGCCTTTTCTGGTACTGGCTACGCAAAACCCCCTGGAGCAGGAGGGTACTTATCCTTTACCTGAGGCGCAGGTAGACCGGTTTATCATGAAGGTGATTGTACGTTATCCCGAGATGCAGGAAGAGCAGTTGATCCTCAGATCGAATGTGCAGTCGGTAAAGGCGCCGGAGATAAGACCTGTGGTTAATGTGCAGGATGTATTATATGCGAGAGACCTGGTTCGGGATATTTACCTGGACGAAAAAGTTGAGCAATACATATTGGATATCATATTTGCTACGCGATATCCAGGCCGTTATGAATTAAAAAAACTGGAGCCGCTGATCGCGTACGGAGCTTCGCCACGTGGAAGCATCAACCTGGCGCTCGCAGGAAAAGCAAAAGCCTTCCTGAATAAAAGAGGGTTTGTTATGCCCGAAGATATAAGAAGCATTGCGCATGACGTGCTAAGGCATCGCATCGGGCTTACTTATGAAGCAGAGGCCGAAAATATAAATGTGGAAAATATTATTGATGAGATCATAGGAAAAGTGAATGTACCATGATAGTTGATTAGTTAACTGGTTGAGAGGGTTAACAGGTATTACTCCGTATTCGATTGTAAGATAGGTGTCTGTCAACCATCATCACTCAACCATCATCAGTCAACTGCCATCTGTAAACTGTCATCTTAAATATGCGGTCTACCACTGAAATATTAAAGAAAGTTCGTGAGCTGGAAATTAAAAGCAAGAAACTGGCCCGGGACCTGTTCTCCGGCGAGTATCATAGTGCCTTTAAGGGTAAGGGGATGTCTTTTAAAGAGGTTCGTGAGTATGCAGCCGGTGATGATATCCGCTTTATCGATTGGAATGTGTCGGCCCGGTTTGGTCATCCCTACAGTAAGATATTTGAAGAGGAGCGCGAGCTTACCGTAATGCTGCTGGTAGATATCAGTAATAGTTCTTTGTTTGGCACTCATTATGGATTTAAGAGAGACCTGGCAACAGAAATAGCCGCAGTACTGGCTTTTTCAGCAGTAAGTAATGGCGACAAAGTAGGCGCTATCTTTTACAGCGATAAAATGGAATTATATGTTCCACCCAAAAAAGGACGCCAGCATGCTTTATTTATTGTTCGTGAAATACTGAGCCTCGAATCGAAAGGAAAGGGCACCCGGTTGAATACTGCGCTGAAATACTTTACC
>JBCNOR010000656.1:0-2891 GCA_039593785.1 Niabella sp.
CCAGGAGAGAGTGTGTATAATGCCGTAATATCCGCTGCGCAGTATTTAGGTAAAAACCCTTGGGTGGATACTATGCATATGGGGCTGCAAGGCCATAGCTTTGGCGGATATGAAGTAAATTACCTGGTTACCCGCAGTTCCCGTTTTGCAGCAGCCATGGCTGCTGCCGCACCCAGCGACCTGGTAAGCCTGTATGGCAGCTTAAGGCCTTTTGATGGGGTAAGCAACCGTTATTTGCTGGAAGCGGGGCAGCTAAGAATCGGAACTACCCTATGGGATAAACCAGCCTTGTTCATTAAAAACTCCCCCATATTTTATGCAGACCGTATTACCACCCCTTTGCTGTTGATGCACAATCAAAAAGATGAGGTGGTGCCCTGGGCGCAGGGGGTGGAAATGTTCACCGGCATGCGGCGACTGGGCAAAAAGGCCTGGATGCTGCAGTATGACGATGGTGGGCATGAGTTGCCGGATAATCAGGTGGCTGCGGATTTTACTAAACGCATGGCGCAGTTCTTTGATCATTACCTGATGGGCAAGCCCTCTCCTGTATGGCTGGAGGAAGGGGTGCCGGCAAAATTGAAGGGAATAGAAAGCGGGTTAAGGTTGATGACAGAGAAACGTTAAAGAAGGGGTAAATATTTTTACCCCTTCTTTAACGTATTGTAGTGTGCCTATAAATTAACGGATGCCCATTTTGCCCCGGTATATAACTGACAACTGCCTCCCTGAACAATAGCATATAAGCTTATTGACACCTGGCAAACGCCTGCACCTGCATTTAATGTTTGGCATTGTATTTTGTTCGTGCAGGTGGAGTTGGTGTAAAGATTAGCAGTAGTTCTTGCACCAGAATAGGCATTAAACGAAAGGATACTGGCAGCAGTACTTACCAGCGCTACTGCACCAAGAATGATCTTACCTTTTTTCATGTGATAAACGCTTTTTAAATTCAAAAAGCAAAACTTTAGGGAGTTAAATTTTACGTTGGAGTTTATTCAGGGTAAAGGATAATTGTTCCCTCCGAAATTAATGCTAATTGAAACACAGAATCGTATACTATCCGCTCAATCGAAGTAGACCGTCAGGCCAATTTATATACCTGCCTATGGCTATAATATCTATATCTTAATTAAAAAAAAGCAATTATAAGTGAATATCCGGTTAACGCATTCGTGAACGTATTGTTAATAAGCGGTTTTGTTGAATGGAATATAATTGAATTCGATTTTGCTTTTGCAAATTTCAAAAATAATCAAACAGAAGAGTAGTACAATTTTATTTTACCCGCCGTATTAGAAATATAGATTGTCAATGATTGAATGTGCCATTGATTGATGATGGTTTTGCTGCCTATACCTGAATTACCGGTCAACTAAATCAAATTCTTATGAAGAGAATGCTACGGCCAGGCTGTATATCTTACAGCTTATTTGTTTTACTATTTTTATCTCTTACTTTTTTATGCGCTTTAGTGCAAGCAAAAGCGCAAAATGATTATCCACTTACACTTAGTGGAAATAACATTCCCTTGCGGGAAGTTTTTAAGGCTATTAAAAAACAAACGGGGTTTGCAGTGATGTATAATACAGCTGCTACCCGGTTGAATCAGGATGAAAAGGTAACAGTGCATTTTAATAACACCCCGTTAGAAGATGTACTGACTGTTCTTTTTAAGGAAAGGGAACTAGGATGGAAGTTTAATGATGATGTACTGATCCTGTACAAAAATGAAACACATGCAACTCCAGGAAAAAATGCAGTGGACAGTTCTATTACCAAAACTACGCTTACCGGTAAGGTAACAGATGCAGGCGGCAAACCATTAATAGGCGCTACAGTACAAGTGAAGGGAGGGAATCAGGGTACTACTACAGATGAAAATGGCAATTTTTCACTGCCGAAAGTAGCTCCTAACCCAGTACTACTTATCAGCTCTGTCGGCTATGAGTCCCGGGAAATAACGGTACAAGGAAAAAGTATTTTAGCACAACTGAATGTGAATGTAAACGAATTAGACGAAAGCGTTGTGATTGCCTATGGTACTACCACCAAAAGGTTTAATACCGGAAATGTAAGCACTGTAAAGGCGGAGGATATTGAAAAACAGCCGGTGAGCAATCCGCTGGCAGCACTAGAAGGCCGGGTGCCAGGGATGATAATTACGCAGAACACTGGCTTACCAGGTGGTGCTTTTACAGTACAAATCCGGGGGCAGAACAGCATCAGTAACGGCAATGATCCACTATACATAATAGACGGGGTACCCTATACCTCCCAATTACTGCCCAATCTTGGGCCGCTGGCAGGTGGGAACCCCTTGTCTTATGTTAATCCACAGGATATTGAAAGTATAGATGTATTAAAGGATGCAGATGCTACGGCTATTTACGGCTCCCGGGGTGCTAACGGAGTGGTGCTGATTACTACCAAAAAAGGGAAGGCCGGAAAAATGAGGCTGAATGTAAATGTAAATAGCGGCATAGGAAAAATAACCCGTAAGCTGCCCTTATTAAACACCCAGCAGTACCTGGAAATGCGGCACGAGGCTTTTAAAAATGATGGGGCTACTCCGCAGCAAGGAGATTATGACATAAATGGTACCTGGGATACTACAAGATATACGGACTGGCAGAAGGTATTAATAGGTGGCACTTCACATTATACGAATGCACAAGCATCGTTGTCTGGTGGGAATGCTAATACACAATATTTAGTTGGAGGAGGATATCACCGTGAAACTACCGTTTTCCCGGATAATGGAGCGAATCAAAAAGCATCGATGCATTTTAATCTCAGATCTACTTCTGTTGATCAGAAATTTAGCATAATGTTATCTGCTAATTATGTAGCAGATAAAAATAATTTGGTATTAAATGATCTTACCCAAT
>JBCNOR010000657.1:0-2886 GCA_039593785.1 Niabella sp.
AGCAGCACTTTAAGTTTTAAATAGCCAGTGAAAATAAAAACCGAATGGATAAAAAAATTATGGATACCAGGAATCAACCCAACCCAATGAAACGCCGCGACTTTTTACAAAAAACGGCTGTACTTGTAGCTTCTGCAATCTTTTTATCGGCATTGGGCAATAAAGGATATAGTGCTACCAATGCTATTAAAAATAAAAGCGCCATTCCAACAGTCAAACTCAATAACGGTTTACTGATGCCCGTGTTGGGCTTTGGCACCTATTCATTAAGAGGTGATATATGCGAGCGTTCTGTGGCTGATGCTATTGCTGTAGGGTATCGCCTTTTCGATACGGCAACCAGGTACGGAAACGAAGCATTTGTTGGCGCAGGAATTAAACAAAGCGGTATTAAAAGAGAAGAGCTTTTTATAACCTCTAAAGTTTGGGTAGATGATTCGGGGTATGAAAAGACAAAAACGGCTTTTGAAACCTCCTTAAAAAAACTGGGCACCGATTATTTAGATCTATACCTTATTCACCGGCCGAGAGGAGATTTTAAAGGCTCATGGAAAATGATGGAAGAGCTGCACAAAGCCGGTAAAATAAAAGCGATCGGTATCAGTAATTTTACCCCGGCTCAATATAAAGACCTGATGTCGGTGGCGACCATTAAACCCGCAGTCAACCAAATTGAAACGCATGCTTTCTTTCACGAGATGGACTCCTATAACGATTTGAAGAAAAACGGCGTACAAATGGAAGCCTGGGCGCCATTTGCCGAGGGGAGAAACGGGCTTTTTACAAATGAAACTTTGGCTGCAATCGGTAAAAAGCACCATAAAACCAATGCCCAGGTAAGTTTAAGGTGGCATTACCAACGTGGTGTAGTGGCCATACCCAGAACGGTGCAAAAAGCGCATATGATGGAGAACCTGAACATTTTCGATTTTAAGCTCAGTCCGTCGGAAATGAAAGCCATTGCAGCTTTAGATCTGAATACCTCTCAGTTTCCGGAGTGGACCTAAACCTACCGGAGCTGTTCCTTTATCCGCCTTATCTTTTATCAGGAAGAACTGAAAACTGAATACGTGCTGTTTCAGCAGCAAGTATAGTTTTCTGGTAAGCTCTGGCATGCCCTGTAAAGAAAGCACCAGGCTCCTACCCCCACCTGATTTTAAATGGTAAAACCACGTCCTATTTATACTTAGTAACTGAATGAGTTGAAACCTGTGATCAGGATTTTGTGATCAAAAAAAAACGATCACAAAAATCTGATCACAAAACATTTTCGGAAAGAGGATAAACTAAAACAACAAAGGGTATCCACTTCTCCAGGACCAGTCAATTTGTTAACACACAAAGTGTAAACAGTACAAAGTGTTAACAGAGCCGGTGTTAACAAAATCATCCACTGCAAAATCTTGAATGATCAATCCAGCTTGGTAAAGCTTAAATACTGCACAAACCTTGGCCGGTTTGATCGGTTGATGCTGGCAGCATGGGGTAAGGTTTGCAGCCATACTACGATATCGCCCTGTTGGCCGGGTACAGGCACGGCGCCCGCTTCCAGTTCAATAGCATGTTGCGCAGCTACCGGATCATTGAACTGTTGCTGGTAAGCTTCGTAGCGGTGATGAAAACCAGGGATCAGCCTTAGCGGACCACGATCTTCGGGCGTATCGTCCAGGTAAATAAGTCCCTGTATATAATATTCCGGCGGTCGGCGGTGGTCAATATCCCAATGCAGGGTATGGTGACGGAATTTCCATTGCTCCGTTTCCGGCGGGTTATAGCTTACTTTATCGGTATTGGCCGCTATGTTGGGAGTTTGATAGAGTTCGGTAAACAATTGCTTTACGGCGGGATGTCTTCGAATGGCTTCCATATCGCGTTGCTGGTATACCTGCAACATCAGGCCATGCCAGTTACTATGATTGGGGTACCAGGTAGCCGCATTGTTGAGGTCGATGCCCTGGTAATCGCAGATAAACTGTTTCACCCGTTCACAATGTTCAATGGGTATCAGTCCGCCAATACGTAAAAAGCCCTGCTCCTGCCAGTGCTGCCATTGATCCGCATTAAGAATAGGTTGAGCAGGCAGTTCCGTTTCAGCAGTTGTCACGCCATCAAAAAGGCGGGCGGCCTCAGCTACCGCATCCGCACCACGGGTATCTTGCAGCCATTGGTGGAAATCATCAACCGAGTGACATTCGCTGTATAGGTAACGGAAAAATTCGAGTTTGCCCAACCCGTGCAGGGCCAGCCAACGGTTTTCTATGTTCTCATAGTTGGGTATAGCCTGCGGACGGGGCTTGCCTGCTTTTATGTTTAAATGAGCAGTCACAAAATAATGGATAAATTCATTGTTGGTCATGGCAGCACGAATATAATGGTTTATACGTCCTCAAACCAGTTTGTACATCAGCGGTTAATATCTAATCTTACGCTCTTATCAACTGTCGCTGTAATGGGCTTTAGCCTCCTAACCTGCGTCTACACTGGCTTTCAGGCTATCATCCAACCCACTAAAACTTTTTTTATATAAGCATTCGCTGTCTTGATTTCACCGTCATAATAGGTATCATCTTCAGCAGGTTTGAAGGATAGGTAAACAGGATATAGTCCTGAACGGGTGGTTGACAATTTACCGCTGAGAATACGGGAAGCAGAGATAACGCAGAGTAGTTAAGGCAATTTAATCTCAAGGTTTATTTTATCAGAATCATACTCCAGGTTTTACTTCTTCAGAAACAGAATATTCCTCTGCGCATCCTTTGCGTACTCTTTTCTCCTATGTTTGTTTTTTATGTAGTTCTTTGAGATTTTGAATGAAGATACCAATAGATTTGATTTTTATAAAGTGAAAAAGAGTGAGAGCACGTCTCTTTTCTAAGCAACTTTTAG
>JBCNOR010000658.1:0-2868 GCA_039593785.1 Niabella sp.
GGGGTTCAATCCTCTGCAGGCGACTGACGGACAACAAACTGTCACCGGCTTGCAATAGACTGTAACCCGTTGGTAATAATGTTCATAAACACCTGGTTGATCTTACCCGGCGTACATTCAATGTCGGGTATATCGCCAAACTCTTTATTTAGGACAAAATCTGTGGGAAATGAATTTTTAACCAGCATTAATGTGGACTGCAGGCCATCGTTCAAGTTGGCATATTTTATATTGGCTTCATCTATCCTCGCAAAATTCTTCAGGTTACTTACAATTTCTGCGGTACGATGCGCCCCGTCTTTGATTCCCGTTAACAGGGTTTTTATTTCCTCGTTGATATAATCCAGGTCAATTTGCTTCTTGTAGGAATCGATAGCCTTAAACTGCTCCTCCACATTTTGTGAAATGTCAATTTCCTCGTACTTCTGGATCACGCTAAGCAGGTCGGAGACATCCAGCTCAAGCGGCTTTATATTGGAGGTAACGAAATTAATAGGATTGTTGATCTCATGGGCGATACCGGCTGTCAGTTGTCCCAACGACACCATTTTTTCCGATTCCACGAGTTGGCTTTGTGCACTTTTTAATTGAGAGAGGGTATGATTCAGGTTCTCATTTGCATCTTCCAGTTCCTGCGTGCGCTCATGCACCTGTTGTTCCAGGATAATATTCTGATCTTTTACCAACCGTTCATTTTCCAGCGAAATCCGTAAAGCTTCCTTTCGTGCCAGCTCCTGGTTGCGGCGGTAAGTATTGATCCTGTCGGCCAGGGCTAAGGAAAGCAGCACCGCCTCTACAGCAGACCCTATTTGCAGGGCGTAAAAAGTGAGATAATTATAAGGGAGAATACCGACGTTTCTTAATACAAAAACAATCACACTGCACAAGAAAATCGACCAGGCGATCAGCAAGGTTTTGGCACCATGAATTTGTTTTACAGCCAAAAAGGAACAAATACCCAGAACATAAAAAGCGGCACAAAATGCGGTTAGTTGAACAGCAATCTGGGCTCCCCTGAACATGCCCATTAGTCCCAGTACCAACGATATACAATAGAAGCCTTCAAACAGGAAAATGCCCCTGTTAAAGCGCCGGGACACGCTTTTGAGGTTTAAAAAGTTTCGTATGAATTCCAGGGCGGCAATACCGTTAAAAAAAGGCACCAGGAAAGCTGCATAATTATTCATGGCCGGCGTATCGGGCCAGAGAAACCGGAAAGTATAACCCTGGAGCTGCGCCTGTGTGATGCCTACAAACACCATGTACAACACATAATAGAAATAGCTGCTTTCCCGGGTAGAAAAATACAGGAACAGGTTATAGAGCACCATAACCAATATCAGGCCGATGTACAGCCCGAAGATCAGGTCGTTGGTTGCAATTTTCTCAAATGTTCTTTCTACATGTCCTACTGTAATGGGTATCAGCAGCTGCTCGGAAGCCCTCATTTTAAAAAAAAAGGTCTTTTGCTCGCCCTTTTTTACCTGTGCATCAAACATATAAGTTTGATAGTTATACTGCCTGTTTTTAAACGGTTTGGCTTCTGTAAGTGCTATGGAATCAAAGCGGCCGGAGGCTTCATCTTTATAATACAAAACCACATCGTCAATTGTAGCGTGTTCCAGGTTAATAACCAGGTGTGGATCTTCTGTATTATTCTCAATAATAAACTTCACCCAGAAAGAGGAGGCTGAAACAAAAAAGCCCGGTACATCCGAAGGGCTTTTTAAGAACGGACTGGCAGCCGCTTCATTGATTGACAAAGTATTGGTTTTGTCTTCCAGGTACTGGATATGATCTTTAACAACATCATAAAGCGCTCCCTCATCGCTAATTTTCAGCGGGGTTTGTGCGTACAAACCGATACCTGCAGATAAAAAATAAATTAAGAGAAAATAAATACGCATCAGGAGCCTTATACTTTTAATAAATAATCTACCAGAAGTTCCCCTTTGGGTCCGGTTTCTGTTATGCGGCTTTGCTCTGGATTTTCGAACAGCTCGAAAATCTTTTTCCGCTCTTTTTCATCGGCGTTCACAAGAGTCCTGCTATCGTTAATTACCATTGCGGTAGCAACGAAATCATCTTTAGGATAAAAGAAATTGCCTTTATCCCCCAACGAAGTTTCAATGAGTCCGCCAATTCGTTTTCCGATACGCACCGTAACGGGTGCACAAAGGAAGAATATTTTTTCAACATTCAATTGCATGGCTACTACCACTCCAACACGTGCCATAAAAATACTTCCGATGCCCAGGCCCGCAACCTCCATTGAGTTCCACAGGCCACATATTTCGGAAGTTCCGGGCGAGGCCTGCTGATGGATGGAAGGATCATATTGCCCGATTGCAGTTTCAATAGGCAGGGGGAGCACCCCGTCCGCCACCTGCACCCTTGCACCACCATATATTTTCTCACGGTCCAGGCTTTCGGCCACCACCACGAAAGTATTTTCATGATGCATCCAGCTCGTATTGCTCGAGGTAATTTTCGCAACTCCGAAATGCGCTTCCAAAAGACGCCTGTGCCCCTCAATAAATTTCAGGCAGGTTTCGGGGTCGGTTGTGGCTTTAAAGGCTCTGATAGCTACTTCCACTCAGCATTTTATTTTATTAATTCCTTAAAATCGATATAATATCTTCCGGAACTAGTTGTTTCTGACAACAAAATCCTTCTACAGGTGTCAGTAACCATTGCACCACCCAATACTACCGAAGAGGCTAACTGCGGCCAGGTGTTGATTGTTTTTCCCATTTCACTCAGAGAATATTTCATCCTGTCGGAGAGGGCCGACAGGTTTACCATTGCATCGAGCATCGGTAATTTTTCCTGGCTCGTAAGGTCTTTTAATTTTGTTAAGTCAATCCC
>JBCNOR010000659.1:0-2856 GCA_039593785.1 Niabella sp.
CACACTATTCAACACAAAATAACAATGATACAGATAAAAAATATCCATACCTGCGTTCTTATTTTGGCAGTCAGCGTATTAATGATACTTGTTTCCTGTAGTAACAAAAACGGGTTTATAGAGCCGTTTTCAACAGACATGACAAAGCCAGACCCTATTACCAACTACAGGGTATCTAATTTTAATGGGGGAGCGTACATTATTTATGATCTGCCCAAGTCCAATAATATACTTTATGTAAAAGCAAAGTATTATTTAGGTGATGGCACGGACCGGCCCGCGGAAACCCGTTCCAGTTATTTTTCTGACACCACGATGGTAGAAGGATTTGCAGACGCAAAGGAATATGAAGTAAAATTAACAGTGGTAAGCCGGGCCAATGTAGAGTCGGATCCTATTACTGTGAAAGTAAAGCCGCTGACACCTGTTTACCGCTTAATAGCTGCAAACCTGACGATGATGCCCGATTTTGCGGGAGTACGAATTGAGGCGAATAATGAATACAAAAAAAGCGTGGGCATTGTATTCCTCGATGATGCATTAGGCGGGGGGTATAGTATCCGGCAACAGACGGTTACCGACTTCCCGGTGATTTCTTTTGCGGTCAGGGGCTATGATACCATTCCTAAAGTCTATGCAGCCTATATTACAGATAAATGGGGCAACCGGTCAGATACGATCCGTTCTACCGTCAAGCCCTTATTTGAAAAGCAACTGAACAAAGGAGGTTTTAAAGCATACCAGCCAGGTGATGATATAATGCTTCATGCTTCATATCCCATATCCAACCTGTTTGACACATTATCCAACGGGGGTCCCAATACGGGTTCGTTCTGGCACACGGATAATAAGGTAGGCGAAATGCCGGTATGGTTCACTTTTACAACAGGTACTTATGCCAAACTAAGCCGGTTTAGATTGATACCGAGGAACTTTGACATATTTATCCATAATAATCCCAAGTTATTTGCTTTATGGGGAACGGATTCGGAAAGGCCGGGACCTTTCACGCCGCCCTTGTTTGCAGAGGAAGGAACAAAGATCGGCGAGTGGGAAAACCTCGGCAATTTTTCCTTTAACGATCCGTTATCGGGCGCTGCCCGAAATGCAGCTACACAGGCTGACAAGGATGAAGCCCTGAAAGGGCAGGAATTTAATATCCGGTTCAATGCACCCAAGGTAAGAATTATTCGTATGGTGATATCAGAATCTATGGGCAGAACGATTCAGGGTAATGCCGCCGATCTTACATTCTGGGGCGATGAAAGGTAAGAGAAGCCACTGTCGGCTTCTGCATAAATTGTATGATCTTATAAATAAAATAAAATGAAATTCAGATTCGGATATCTCATTGTTTGTCTCTTCTTTTTTGCGGGTTGCGAGAAAGATCAGTACAAGTACAAAAAATTTCTTGACAATAAAGAAGTGGTATATGCCGGACTCGCAGAAAAGCCCATCGCCAGGAGTGGTAACCTGCGCGTACAGCTTGAGTGGCAAAAAAGTATCGACCCTTCGGTTGTTTCTTATATGATTTACTGGAACAATAATAGCGATTCTTCCCGGGTAGCCGCTACGGCAATCCATGCAGATGGTTTCTATAGGTATATGGTTACAGGACTTCCTGAATATGTACAAACCTTTAATATCGTAACAGTCGATGACCGGGGAAACCGGTCTATTGGTCAATCTTTAAATGCTGTCAGGGTTTTTGGTCCCTTTTATACTGCTTCGTTAACCAATCAACGATTGAATACCCGGAGATTTTTTGGCACCGATTCGGTTAGATTGTTTTTCTTAAAAATGGATAGTACTAAAGTATTTTCCAGGATCCGCTATTACAAAAATGATAACACCCTGGATAGTGTTACTTTTTTGAGCGACTCAGTAACTATAAAGTCATTCAAGCCGGGAACCAAACCCACTATTCAATCTTACTTTAAACCTGCTTCAACAGCCATTGATACCTTTAAAACCTTGCAGCCCGATAGCTTGCTGGCATTTTAAACACTTTGCATATCGATCATCAATCATTAACCTTTTATAACTCATTTATTCTTTAAACTACCATAAGATGATACTAAAAAAGATCATTGTTTCATTTTTACTTCTTTGTAATCTGGCAACCTATTCACAATCTAAAAGTATTACCAACGAAACTCCCGAACAAAAAGCTGCACGGATGAAATGGTTTACCGACGCCCGGTTTGGAATGTTTATTCATTGGGGGCTATACGCTTTACCGGGAAGGCACGAATGGATAAAACAGCGCGAGCGACTGACAACGGAACAGTACGAGCAATACTTTAATAATTTTAATCCCGATCAGTTCGATCCTAAGAAATGGGCAAGGGAAGCTAAGGCTGCCGGTATGAAGTATGCGGTTTTGACCACCAAGCATCATGAAGGCTTTTGCTTATTCGATTCAAAGCATACCGATTATAAGTCTACGAATACAGCGGCTAAAAGAGACCTGGTAAAAGAATTTGTAGAGGCGTTTCGGGCTGAAGGACTTAAGGTTGGGTTTTACTATTCATTAATAGACTGGCATCATCCCGATTTTACTATCGACAGGCTTCACCCCCAAAGGGAAGTAAATAAAAATGATTGGTCCGAAAAAGAAAAACGCGACACAAGCTACTATCAAAATCTAAATAAGGGAAAAGACATGAGCCGGTACCGTAAGTATATGAAAGACCAGCTTACGGAGCTATTGACCCAATACGGCAAAATAGATATTTTATGGATGGATTTTTCTTATCCCGGAACGCAGGGCAAGGGCAGGAACGATTGGGGCTCAGTAGATCTTCTTAAAACAGTAAAAAAATTACAGCCCAATATTATTATTAATAACCGGCT
>JBCNOR010000066.1:0-12883 GCA_039593785.1 Niabella sp.
ATTTAAGTAAATATGTTATTTCTTTGAAGGACGCGCTTGAGGGTAAATGGGCAAGGTACGCCTGTGAGCCGCATGAACTAAACCGCCAGGGAGAAGCGGTAGGCGAATTAGTGGGTGGAAACCTTGCTTTATTGGTGAATGGAATTGGCACCCCTTCTGAAATTAAAACCAAAGGCCGGATACTTTTTATCGAGGATATTGGTGAGCAGAAATATGCTATCGACAGGATGATGCAGCAGTTGAAAAGAAGCGGCAAGCTTAAAAAACTTGCCGGCCTCGTAGTAGGATGTTTTGCCGACACAAAAGATACAGATCGTCCTTTCGGTGCCACTATTCAGGAAATTATTTTAGACGCGGTTAAGGAGTTTGATTACCCCGTTTGTTTTGAGTTTCCCGTTAGCCACAACGCAGAAAATTTTGCATTGAAAATCGGCGTTGGCTATAAGCTGCGTGTTAATTCAAAGAAGGTGACTCTTGATGAATAGCCTAACATCGCAGCTGCTAATCGGCAACCACTTTTATAACCCTGGAATAAGTAGGCGAACTGTTATCTATGTCGTGTTGGATAATTCTTAAAAAAACGGGTTGTTGATCATATTGCGAATGAGTGGATTCTTTTGCGCAGGAATAAATAACCAGGCCGGCCAGCAAGATGGCAGCGATGCGCGTTATACGTTTTCTAAAAAAAGAAAGTAAGAATATTGACAGTGATAAGCCCCCTAAAACAGCGGAGCTGCCTGAAAAGCTATAATTTAAAGGCGTGTCTGAATTACCCTGGCTGGCCAGTGAAGAAACTCTTCCAATCGTGCGCCATTCCGTTGCGTTCGGCGATACCTGGATCTCATAATCTTTACAATTAGTTTCCCTGAGACTTTGCCAGCTTACCCGCAAAGTTCCATTTTTTATATGGGCGTTAATATCACCCCACTGCACTGGTAAGACGGAGCAGCTATTGTTGATTTCCCTTACAAACGCATCACTAAAAGTGGTGGTACTTCCGTCACCGTTGGTAACTACTATGTTTTTAAGAATGAGAAACAGGTTCTTGTTCTTCAATGCAGGGTCGGCCGATATCGATGCAGGATAATAAAGTGTGTTATTATTGATGGTTAACGGGGAGTTGGAGCTGGTAAGATGGTAGTTGATGTCGCCATCCGAATCGATGGCAGGTGCATCATCTGCAACATTAAAAAGGCCGTCCCCGTTGCGATCTACATATACATCAACGTTTACATCAGCAGCTGTACTACTGGCGTCCTTTGCAATTGTAAAGGATAATGAATTGGCCGTGCTTGAGCAGGTAATAGTGCCATTTGCGGTTGGTCCCTGGGGTGCAAATGTAAAACCAGGCATTGAACATTGAACCTGGTTGGCGCTTGCTCCATTGGTTGACCACGCATCGCCTGTGAATACAGGAAGTGTTCCTGAGCAGGGACCTGGTAACAGTATCTTTACGTTTTCTATTACATATCTGCTGGTGGTGGAATTAAGAACAGTTTCTGTTACCGTAATGCCCGGCATGCTCGTGGGATTAGCCATGGGGACGGTACCGTCAGGAGGATAGCCAGCGTAGAATGCAGCAGGGCTGCCAAAGCTGTTGATGCCGATGTTTACCAGGGAGCTGTATAGTATTCCTGAGGGCGACCCCGCATCATCTACAGGCTGCGTAGCATAATTAAATGGTAATGCAGTTCCCCCCGAACCGAAATGATACCTGCTTTGCTCCCATAAATGAACAAATATGTATTTATTGCCATTGTTTGTCTGAACGTCAAACTCAAGATTAACCAGGTATTCGCATTGCCCGGTTGATGGATTGGAAGTGATACTGACGAATTGTACAGTAGGACTTACAAAGGTGCAGGACTGCGCATATAACTTATAGCTTTGCGTTGTTAAAAGCAGGAACAATGTAATGGCAGTATTGAATAGTCGTTTTCCGGAAGTGGTGATAAACTTCATGGTACAGGCATTTTGGATCTGTAATAGGGGTAGCCGAATTACTATCCCATTTGCCTGATGAAATTAGATTAGCTGTGAACTTATTATAAAAAAATTCTATGAGTTGGCCCCACAAAACGGTGAATTATCTGTTTTTTTCAGTAAGTCCGAATCTGATATCAAAACTTGTGGATTCGTAGCAGGAAATTAGTTAGGAGTGTTGAGGATAAGCGCAGTTAGAACGGTTTATAAGTTTCGCTCGGGTTTTATTTCCGGTTTTTTGTCTATGCCAAAACCGCCGGTTAATATTAGGCGAGGGGCTAATGCTGGCAACAGATCAATACTATTACTAAGCTGCCGTTTGCTTAATAAGGCAATCTGTAATTGTTCATCCAAAACCAATAATGGGAGAGGGGTGTATAATTTTCACTCAGATTTGCGCATGTATGTTCATACAAAGCCTTGCTATATAATTTGATGATCGTCTCAAGAATGGAACAAACAAAAAAATCCCCAACATTAGAGATGTTGGGGACTTCATCAAAAACCATTAACCATTAAACCTTATCCTATGAAAATTCAATACGAAAGTACGAAATAAATCATATCATGCAAACGATTGTTATTTATTTTTATAAATTTTCACATTTTTTTATGATTTAATTGGCGCATTATCAGTTGTTTCCCCCTTGTCGCCCGAATGAAGCGCGAAAAAAGAGTTTGTAGATACGCTAAATTTCACCTAAAAAATGGATTAATGTTTAAACAGGGATATCTGTGCTGAAGACGAATCTATTAACCATAATAGCGGTACGGTACATGTGGAGAAGAAAAGGTTACTTTATTATCCTGCATGCCCATGTCATACTGCGTAAATGGCCTTTTAGGCGGCTTGGGGCGATGTGGCCTCCTCGGTGGTGCGCAGGCCGATACCAAGATGATCAACACAATAAAGAAAGAACAAATTAAGCGGTTATAAAGGGAATTCATACTTCTTTTTGTATCAGTATGGGCAACAAACAGGCCAGTATTGCAGCTACTTTGGATTATATGGGTTTAAAAAGAAAACCGCCTTATAAAGGCGGCTTTATTAATGGAGGTTGATCTCCTTTTATTAGAATGTATATCTGGCAGCGATACCGAAGCCGTCTCCGTAAAATCCACTGTATTGATCAGTCTTGGCAACAAGAAATGTAGGGCGCCAATCAGCAGAAACATTCAAAGGTATTTTTTTGAATTTATAGTCTGCTCCGCCGGTAGGAAATAAACCTACGCTTACCCCTTTAAAGGGATCATGCTTAGACGAGCTGTGGAAAACAGTGGCGCCACCACCAACATACCATTTCAGCCCGTCAACAGGTTTTATTGCAAAGTGATGCTGATAAGCAGCCGATACACTAACTGTAGTGGTACGATAATCATCCACGAAATAAGCATACCTGTTTCCTCCAACACCCAGGTTAAATTCAAGCGCTGGTTGTTCTGCTAAAAACATCTTATAAGATGCCGCAAAAACGTCATAGTTAGAAGCAGGGCTAAGTCTAACACCGATCGCCTGTTTGTAGTTACTTTGTGCAAAAAGAGCCGAGCTTAAAGAAAGTAAAGCCAGCCCAAGTGTCAATTTGATTTTCATAAATATTTGATTTGTTTAAAGGGCGCAAATGTAATCTATTTCCTTAGTAATTAAATACCTAGATCTGGGTATATCGACAAACGGCAGTTTTAGGGGTATCAGCAGTCTTAAATCGGGTATAAATGACAAAAGTTTGCATAGTACTATGCAAACTTTTGAATAATCCGGTATTAATATACTTTATTAATAGTCTTTGTTGTAGTCGCTGCTACGGTCGCGATATCCGCCGCCGCCGCCATAACCGCCGCCGCTTTTTCTGTAGCCACCGCCGCCGCTGTTACCGCCGCCGCCGAAGCTTCTTTTTTTGTAGCCACCACCGTTGCTGCTACCGCCTTCTTTTGGACGGCTTTCGTTTACTACGATATTTCTACCGTCAACTTCTGTTCCGTTTAAAGCGCTGATTGCAGATTGTGCTTCATCGTCATTAGACATTTCAACGAAACCAAAGCCTTTGCTGCGGTTAGTGAATTTGTCTAAAACGATTTTAGCAGAAGTTACTTCACCGTGTGAGCTGAATAAATTCTGTAAGTCCTGGTCTTTTAAGTTCCAGCTTAAGTTACCAACGTAAATGTTCATTTTTTTTGTTTTAAGAAATTTTAAAGAAAGTGAGAAACAGTAGCCAAGATCAATGAACATTTATTGTACCATGGAACTTTAATACTGAATATACACCATAATAATATTACAAATATACTGGTAAATTTATCGTATCTCCAATAATTTTATTTTACCAAATAATTACTAAAAACGCCCGACCTAAGGGCCGGGCGCTGTAAATCGCTTTGAAAAAGGAGTAATTATTCGGCAATCACTTCAAAATCAAGTTCGGTGGAATGACCATTTCCGAAATCGATAGTAGCTTTATGCGTACCCAATTCTTTCACTTCTTCGTTGATATGAATTTTTTTGCGGTCGATTTCATAACCTTTTTGCTCGCGGATGGCTCTGCTGATTTGCAGGTTAGTTACACTACCGAAAATTTTACCGGATGTACCTGTTTTAGCTCCGATTTTAAGAGGAGATGCGCTTAATTTGCTGATAACATCGTTAATAGCAGCTAACATAGCATCTTCTTTTTTCTTTGCCTGTTTCAGCCTTTCTTCCAGCTGCTTTTTGTTGCCGGCGCTGTTTTCAACGGCTAATTTACGAGGTAATAAGAAATTACGGGCATAGCCGTTTTTTACATTTACTACTTCGTTAGCGGCACCCAGGTTGTCTACATCCTGTATTAAAATTACTTCCATTGTATGGTTTTTTAGTTCCCTTTGCCCAATCGATGATTGTGACTGTCTCCACCAGTTGTGGGTTAGGGAAGGTTACTAATTGGTTCATTGTTTAAGGTTGATAGTTCATGGTAATTTGCAATGAACTATCAACCTCTCTATGAACTTAGAATCTATTTCAAAAGATCTGTTACGTAAGGTAAAAGAGCCATCTGGCGTGCTTTTTTTACAGCATCAGATACCCTGCGCTGGAATTTTAAGCTATTACCAGTTAAACGGCGTGGTAATAATTTACCTTGCTCGTTCAGGAACTTTTTCAGGAACTCTATGTCTTTATAATCAACATAGCGGATGCCATATTTTTTAAAGCGGCAGAATTTTTTTACGCGTTTGTCGCTTTTAATGGCCGTCAGGTATTTTATTTCATTCTTTGCCATGATATTAAGCCTCCACTGCTTTTTCGGTTCCTGTTTTTACGCCACTAGCCTTTTTAGCATTATACTCAACGGCGTATTTGTCGAGTTTAGTGCATAAATGACGAAGTACTGATTCGTCGCGAAGAAGCTGTATTTTCAGCCTCTCATTGAAGTCGGATGGCGCAGTATATTCCATCACCCAGTATAAACCAGTGGTTTTTTTCTGGATCGGATACGCCAGTGATTTCAGTCCCCATGGATTTTCGTGAACGATAGAGCCACCTGCTTCAGTTACCATACCGGCAAACTTTTTCTGAGCAGCTTTAAACTCTTCTTCGCTTAAAACCGGGGTAAAAATCACCATCAATTCATAATTGTTCATTACCCTGAAATTTGGTTAAAAAAATAAAAAATATCCCCAGCTTTTGCTAAGGGGCTGCAAAGATACAAATTTTAGGCGAATCAGTTAAATTACCGACGGTTGGAGCAAATATTAAGCCTAATATATTGATTTATAGGCTAATATTCAATTACGATTTTTCCAATGGTACTGCCACTCTCCAATTTGCGGTGTGCGTTCTTAAAGTTAGCCGCCGAAAGTCCACTTAACGTAGTTGTCAAAGTAGATTGTAGTGTTCCGTTGTCAAAGAGCCCGGCCGCTTGATTAAGAATATTATGTTGTTCTGTAATATCTGCGGTCTGAAACATAGAACGGGTAAACATCAGTTCCCAGTGAAAGCTTACACTTTTTGATTTGAGCTGGCGAAGATTGACGGGTTGTGTGGGATCACTGATAGACCCGATAGCACCCTGCGGACGAATTAACTCCACAAAAGCATCCCAGTATTGGTTAACATCCACAAAGTCCAGTATAAAATCTACCTGCTGAAATCCTGCTGCCCGCACCTCATTTACGAGGTCGCGATGATTCACCACGTAATCGGCCCCCTGCCGTTTGCACCATTCTACTGATTCAGCTCTGGAGGCAGTAGCCACTACGGTTAATCCTGCTATTTTTTTTGCGATTTGAATGGCGATGGAACCAACACCCCCGGCGCCGCCAATGATCAATATGCTTTTTCCTTTGTCTTTTTCATTAATACGCATCCGGTCAAATAAAATTTCCCATGCTGTTAATGTGGTAAGTGGCATTGCAGCGGCTTCAGCATAAGTGAGTTTGACCGGCTTTTTTCCAACAATGCGCTCGTCTACCAGCTGAAATTCGGCATTAGAACCGTTTTTGGTGATATCGCCGGCATAATACACTTCATCTCCTGCTTTAAAAAGTGTCACATCGCTTCCTACAGCTTCAACAATACCCGCAGCATCCCAGCCTATTATTTTCGGTATATCTAATATTTTTTCTTTTGCGCTGTTCTGTCTTACTTTAAAGTCTACGGGATTTACACCCGCCGCTTTTACTTTTACCAGAATCTCGCGACCGGTTGGCTGTGGTGTGGCTATTTCGAAGTCAATAAAGCTTTCTGCTTCAGTTATGGGAAGGGAGGTTTTAAATCCTACGGCTTTCATGTAAATTAGTTTTTTAATGTTAAATAGTCGTATTAGAAACAGGACAATCCTTGAAATTGTTTAAAAGACGGCACACAAAAAAAGTTCCTCCGAAGAAGAACTTTAGCAACTAATAGCATTAACGATTACTGATTATCTCCGAGGCTATACTCGTTATTTTCTTCATCCTCCTCTCCAATATCTTCGTTATCATCGTCTGCCTCCTGACCGGGCACATCCAGGTCCTTTCCATCCTGCGGAGTTCGCTCATCCAACTTTTCTCCTTCGAAGTCCCTGTCATCCAGCCTGGCTCTTTTTAAATCTTCGTCGTCAACATTGTCCAGCGATTCTGTGTCCTTCAATAATTCGCGTTCCTGCCGCGAAACATTGGTGTTATCATTAGCATCGATGTCTTCTTCATCAGTTTCTTCTTCGAAAATACCCACTCCTTCTTCATCGTCGGACGCAATGGTTAAATCCGCCTCCCGGTTGGTTTCAGGTGGCTTTACATTGGCCTGGCCGGGTATATCTTCTACATCGGGTAAATTAATAATGGCCTCTTCGGGCTTCAATTTTTCTTTGTCTTTTTCAGAATCGTGTATGTCAGATCCATTTAAGTTTGTCATAGATAAAAGGTTTAGTACAATCTTAGGTTGACAAATACAATGCCACGCACTATAAAGGATAGCATAAAATAAAAGCCCGGCTCATGGGCCGGGCTTAAGATCTTACTTCAATATTTTATTTGATCTCTTCCTTAATGTCTTCCATTAATTTGTGAGCTATGTGATTGGCCTTGCTTTCGAAATCACTTTCAGAGTAGATCCGGATAATCGGTTCTGTATTAGACGTGCGTAAATGAACCCAGTCGTTATCAAATTCTATTTTTAATCCATCCTCATCATTGATGGGATTTTTGGCATATTTCTTTTTGATGCTTTTAAAGATAGAACCTACGTCGATACTGCTGTCCAGTTCAATTTTGTTTTTGCTGATAAAGTAGTCGGGGTATTGGCGACGCAAAGAACCGATACTGCCTTTCTGGTTCGCCAGGTGGGATAAAAACAAGGCGATGCCGATTAAAGCATCACGGCCATAATGAAAATCAGGTACGATAATACCTCCATTGCCTTCTCCGCCGATTACTGCGTCGGTTTCCTTCATCTTTTTTACCACATTTACTTCACCAACTGCAGAGGGGGTGTAAGAGCCGCCTCTTTTCAGGGTAACTTCTTTCAAAGCTTTGGTACTGCTCATATTGCTTACCGTATTGCCGGGGCGCAGCGACAATATATAATCTGCAACCGCAACCAGGGTATATTCTTCTCCGAACATGCTGCCATCTTCGCAAACAAAGCAAAGCCGGTCAACGTCTGGATCAACAGCAATACCCAAATCTGCTTTTTCTTTTACAACCGTGTTGCTCAGTTCGGTTAAATGATTCGGTAATGGTTCGGGGTTATGTGCGAAATTGCCCGTTACTTCTTTATTTAATACAATAATATTCTCTACGCCTAATGCATTTAATAATGCGGGAACAAAAGTGGCGCCGGTAGAGTTAATCGCATCTATTACTACTTTAAAGTTTTTAGCCGCAATAGCCTCTTTATTTACGAGGGGATAGTTTAAAATCGCATCAATATGCTTCTGCATATAAGAGTCATCTTTCTTAATCTTGCCCAGTTTGTCAACCGGCACAAAATTGAAGTCTTCGGCTTCCGCAATGCGCAGCAATTCCTGGCCTGTTTCGGCAGAAATAAACTCCCCCTTTTCATTTAATAGCTTTAAGGCATTCCATTCTTTGGGATTATGGCTGGCTGTTAAAATGATACCTCCGTCAGCGCCTTCAAGCGGAACGGCAATCTCAACTGTAGGGGTGGTACTTAAATCAAGATCTACCACATCAATACCCATAGCAGAAAGGGTAGACTGTACCAGGTTGCTCACCATTGCCCCACTGATACGCCCATCACGGCCAATTACCACTTTTACATTTTGATCCTTTCCTGCATTTTTTTTAAGGATGGCTCCGTAGGCAGCGGTGAATTTTACCACGTCAACCGGTGATAAAGTGTCACCGGTTTTGCCGCCGATGGTACCACGGATACCAGATATACTTTTGATAAGAGGCATATACTTATATGATTTTTTTATATTATCAGGGGTGCAAATTTACGAGCCATGCCTCTATTAATGGGAATTTGTGGATAATATTAATGTTAGGAAAGATAGAAAGTTGGGCCCGAAACTGCTACAGACGGAAAAACGGGCTGGTTTGATAAGTTAAACTAACGGCCGTTGGCGCTGGGGGGCGGGCGGATAGATGCAAAGACACATATTCTGCGGCTTGCCTAATAATAATTACTTTTGCAGGCTAAATATAAGTATTAAAGAAGGTTATGAGTGAATTTAAAAGAGTGCTGGTTACTGCCGCGCTGCCTTATGCAAACGGTCCCATACATATCGGACATTTGGCAGGCTGCTATATTCCTGCAGATATTTACGTAAGATTTCTACGTGCGCAAAATAAAGATGTAAAGTTTATAGGCGGAAGTGATGAGCATGGTGTGCCTATTACAATCAGGGCTATGAAAGAAGGCGTATCGCCTCAGCAGATTGTGGACCGGTATCATGAGCAGATCAAACATAGCTTTGAGCAAATGGGGATTTCATTCGATATCTACTCCAGAACCTCAAGTCCTGTACATCATGAAACGGCTGCGGCTTTCTTTAAAAAACTATATGATGATGGTTTATTTGAGGAAAAAGAAAGCGAACAATATTATGATGAAAAAACGAATACTTTTTTAGCCGATCGTTATATTACAGGTACCTGTCCTGTTTGTGGCAATGGTAATGCCTATGGTGACCAATGCGAAAAATGCGGCAGCTCTTTGTCACCCGAACAACTGATCAACCCGCGTAGTGCGCTAAGCGATGCGATACCGGTTAAAAAGAAAACAAAGCACTGGTATTTCCCCTTACAGAATTATGAAGCGTTCCTGAAAAAATGGATACTCGAGGAACATACTGAATGGAAGAATAATGTATTCGGACAATGTAAGAGCTGGCTGGATAGCGGCCTCCAAAGCCGTGCTATGACTCGCGATAGCAACTGGGGCATTAAAGTGCCTTTACCTGATGCGGAAGGTAAGGTGTTATACGTTTGGTTTGATGCACCTATCGGTTATATTTCCGCAACAAAAGAGTTAACGGAGAACTGGGCCGATTACTGGTGTAAAGAAGATACGAAGCTGGTTCATTTTATCGGTAAGGATAATATCGTGTTCCACTGTATCATTTTCCCGGCGATGCTTAAAGCACATGGCAATTTTGTGTTGCCTGATAATGTACCGGCCAATGAGTTTTTGAACATTGAAGGTGATAAGGTATCAACCAGCCGTAACTGGGCAGTTTGGGTACATGAGTACATTAAAGATTTTCCGGGTTGTGAAGATGTACTGCGCTATGTGCTTTGTGCCAATGCTCCCGAAAATAAGGACAACGATTTTACCTGGAAGGATTTCCAGGACAGGAACAATAATGAGCTGGCTTCTATATTTGGGAACTTTGTGAACCGTACATTTGTATTGATGCACAAACTGTGTGGAGGTAAAGTACCTAAACTGCATACAGAGGTGCTGGATGAAAAAGACAAATCGATCATTGCAGACATAGAAGCAGCCAAAGCAAAGGTGCAGACTGCCCTGGAAAACTATCGTTTCAGAGATGCGCTATACGAGGCTATCGACCTGAGCCGTAAGGGTAACAAATACATGCAGGAAAAAGAACCCTGGATTGTTGCTAAAAAACTGGCTGAAGATCCGGAGGGTCAGAAAAGCATCGATAATTGTTTGCACCTGTGCCTGCAGTTAACGGCTAACCTGGCTATTCTGATCAACCCATTTTTGCCGGCTACTGCTAAAAAGATGCTGCATATGATGAAGGTGGTGGATAAAATGCTGGATTGGGAGAATGCCGGAAAGATCAACCTGCTGAGTGTGGGTTATTCTTTAAGGGCGCCTGAAATTTTGTTCAGAAAAATTGAAGATGCTGAAATTGAAGCACAGATACAGAAATTAAAAGCCGGAAGCCAGCAAAAGCCTGAGGCTCCGGCCAAAGAGGCGGCAAAGGTAGAAAGCGATGAGGCGGTATCTGATCTAAAGCCAGAGATTGTTTTTGATGATTTCGCTAAAATAGATTTAAGGTCAGGCACCATACTGTCTGCAGAAAAAGTGGAGAAAGCAGATAAGCTTTTAAAGCTGCAGGTGGATCTTGGTTTTGAGAAAAGAACCATTGTGTCGGGCATTGCCCAGCATTTTGATGCGGATGCGATAGTTGGTAAAAGGGTAGTAGTAGTAGCTAACCTGGCTCCCCGAAAAATGAGAGGCATAGAAAGCAACGGGATGATCTTAATGGCTGAAGATGCCGAAGGCAAACTGGTTTTTGTAAATGGAGAGGAGGGCGCTGTTAACGGAAGTAAGGTAAGTTAGGCATCGCACAAATTATAAACCGTAAAGGGCTTCTCATTTATTGGGAAGCCCTTTTTTATGCTACTGTTCGCTCCCAACAAGTGCGATTTCTTATTTTTTTTATCGATATATAAATAATAAAAGACGACTAAAGCTTTTGGTAGACGATCTATTTGTTTGTCGACTGTGCCTGATTATCTGTCGCCCCTGTGTAGATATCGATCTACTATTGATTTTTAATGGTTCGTGTTGAAATAGTTTTACAGCAGCCCTGATTTTTAACCTCTAAAATATTTGCAATGAAAGCTGTAAAAATAGTTATACTGGTTTGCTGCCTTGGTTTGGGATTGAATGTAATGGCACAAAATAAAAAGACAAAACTAAAGCCCTGGGTATGTACCAACGGGTTTTGGGTAGTGGAGACCAATGTAAAAACACCACTGCTAAACAAAGTAAGGTTTTATACGAACAATGGCTTGTTGATGGAAGAAAAAGAAATGAATGGCTCCCGTTTGAACGTCAAAAAAAGAAAAGTAAAAATAGAGCTAAAGCAAATGCTGGAAACAGTAGCGTTAGCCTGGGAGCAACAACATAAAAGTGAATGGGTGAAAAGATATTAATGTTTTTCTTTAGCACAATTGGCCCCGTGTCTTTCCAGGCATGGGGCATTTTTAATCAAATACGTTTGTCGACGAAAATTGCAGTTTGGTCAACTATTCCGGCAAATACTTTTTTCAGCCGGGCTTCCATTGTAATTTTAGTATAGTTAATGGAAAAATATCCTTTTATATTTTCTGATGAAAGAAAGTACCGCATCAGGCGGCATGCAGCGTTTTGGACTTTCTGGTGGATATTCCAGGCTTTTTTATACTCTTTTATAGCGTGGAACAGCAATGGACGCTATAATGAGCGGTTAATTATTGCTTTTATTGAGTCTTTTATTTTTACATGGAGCCATATGTTCCTGGCTTACACGTTAATGTATTTTGTCATACCGCGCTTCCTGTTACAACAACGCTATTGGGCTACCGCTGTTTTAACGGTTGCTCTTTTCCTGGCAACAGCCTGGATTTCTGTATTGCTGGGTAATTATATCATTAATCCTATCATCAATATATTGGCCGACAAGGGCTATGTTTTCCGGGATGAAATGAAGCCGATCATTATTCACCGATCGATGATGGGAGGGTTAAGAGGCGGGCTTACTACAGCGGGCATTGCTGCGGCCATCAAGTTGATGAAGCATTGGTATGTAAAAGAGCAGCGCAACCTGCAGCTTCAGAAAGAAAATGTAGAATCGCAACTACAGCTATTGAAGGCGCAGGTACATCCCCATTTTTTGTTTAATACTTTGAATAATATTTATTCTCATACACAGGATACTGCGCCTGTGGCAGCTAAATTAATTACAGGTTTGTCAGATATACTCCGGTTTATATTATATGAGGGCAGTAATTCTGTAGTTCCTTTGAGCAAAGAATTACAAATGATACGAGACTATATCGACCTTGAGAAAATAAGGTATGGAAACCGGCTGGAGCTACACCTTGATCTGCCCCAGGATACGGATGAGCTGTATATAACCCCGTTACTTTTGTTACCACTCGTAGAGAATTCGTTTAAGCATGGTGCCAGCAGTATGTTAGAACAGCCCTGGATCAACATGAGGGTAAGCTTAAAAGACAACCG
>JBCNOR010000660.1:0-2850 GCA_039593785.1 Niabella sp.
ACAAGTGGCGCCGGGCTTACAATACGGCAATTCTCCTTTGGAATATCCCGGTGAATTTATACAAGGAAAAACACTGGCTTTAACCACAACCAATGGTACAAAGCTGCTGCACATGGTCAAAGACGCCGATACTATTATTACCGGTTCTTTCCTGAACCTGAATGCAGTATGTCAATATCTGATCAAAAGAAATAAAAAAACCCTGCTGGCCTGTGCAGCCTGGAAAGACCGTGTCAATATGGAAGACACTATTTTTGCAGGTGCTGTAACAGAGGCTTTACGCAGTCATTTTATTATTGAATGTGATAGTGCAAGAATGGCTGAAACACTGTACCAGCAGGCAAAAACATTCCCTACTTTACTTGACTTTTTGAAAGATACCTCACATTATCGCCGCTTATCTAAATTTGGATTGGAAAGAGATATGGCTTATTGCACAACAGCTGATCAGCATCCTGTAGTGCCGGTGTATAATGGAAGAGAGCTGGAAGTGGAAGGTATCATGGGAACGCTTTGATTTGGTAATTTGATGATTAGAAAATGTGCCAATAACAATTAAGCAATGTGACAATTGGTTTTGCTACTACATATTGCCAATTGTCCACTGTAAACTGTAGACTAAAAAAATGAGAGTAATATCCTATAACGTAAATGGCCTGAGAAGTGCGATCAATAAGGGTTTCACTGATTGGCTGCGTTCTAATCCTGCTGATGTGATCTGTTTGCAGGAAATAAAGGCACATAAAGAAAATGTGGACTTTGCAGCAATAGAAGCGCTGGGCTATGAAACCTATTGGTATCCCGCTGAAAAGAAAGGATATAGCGGTGTGGCTATTTTCACAAAAGAAAGGCCCAAAGAAGTGCATTATGGCAATGGCCTGATGCAAAGTGATGCGGAAGGCAGAGTGATCAGGGCCGACTTTGGTGATATAAGCCTGGTGAATGCGTATTTTCCAAGCGGCTCCAGTGGCGATATCAGGCAGACCTATAAATACCAGTGGCTGGATGAATTTTATGAATACATCAACCAACTGAAACAGGAAAGGCCTAACCTGATCATCACCGGCGATTACAATATCTGCCACAAACCGATCGATATCCATAACCCGGTAAGTAATAAAGACAGCAGCGGCTTTTTGCCGGAAGAAAGGGCCTGGATGGATAAATGGTTTGACAGCGGCTTTACGGATTCTTTCCGACGCTTCAACCAGGATCCGCATCACTACAGCTGGTGGAGTTTCCGGGCTAATGCAAGAGCGAATAATAAAGGTTGGCGTATAGATTATATCAGTGTAAGCGGGGTCTTACAGGATAAGCTGAAAAGTGCAACGATATTTCCTGATGTAAAGCATTCTGATCATTGTCCTGTATTTGCCGAGCTGAACTTGTAATAACAGGTTTTCAGCCCTCTGAACTTTCGGAAAAGTTTTAAAACTTTCCGAAAGTTGAAGTAAATAAGGATTTAAACAAGAATGCCACGCTTCATCAGCGTGGCATTTTTATAAAACGGTAATACCGGATTAGCTTAAATGTTGTTGGATCTTCTTTTCGAATACTGATTTAGGAGCAGCGCCAACTTGTTTATCCACTACTTGTCCGTTTTTAATGAACAATACACAAGGAATGCTGGTCACTCCGTAATTCACAGAAAGGTTAGGGTTTTCATCAACATTTACTTTACCCACATTTACCCTTCCTTCATATTCTTTGGAAAGTGCGTCGATAGTTGGGCCTAAAGCGATACAAGGTCCACACCAGGGAGCCCAGAAATCAACAACCGTTAAATTTGCAGATTGCAGAACTTCTGAATCGAAGTTAGCATCGGTGAATACTGCTGCCATTTTATTTTTAATTTAAATTTTTACAAAGAAAAGACAAAGGTAAGGGTAAAACCGGTATTGCAACAATAGCCGGATCGAATACTCTTATAAAGCCGGGCTATTTTTTAATATAAGTTTGTCACCTAATATCCACAAAGATCGTGTCTACTGATTTTAAAGATTATTATCGCGTTTTAGAGATTGTTTTTGAGGCTTCTGAAGCGGACATCAAAACAGCTTACCGTAAATTGGCCAGGGAGTGTCATCCGGATTTGCACCCGGAAAATACAGACTATTATACGCAGCAATTCAGAGCAATTACAGAAGCATACGAAACACTTTCCAATCCTGTAAAAAAGGAAAACTATGATTTCCTGTACAGGCAATATGTGCTTAAAGAAGTGCCGCAATACGAATACTATTACCATGATGATACTCCGGAAAACACAGCGGATTATCAGCATACGTATACCAAGCGCAACAAGATAAAAGTGTCTTACTTCCCTGTCATAATGCTTTTCTTTTTAGGATTTCAATTTTTGCGATGGATATCTGATGTTCCTCCGATAACCCCTGCGGAAATGAGTAGGAAACCTTACCAGGTAGAAGAGATACAACACTATATTCGCGATAGTATGGAGCATAAAGACACTTCGTATTATTTCCCGGCAGGGAAAAAATAAGCCCGATTTTGTTAATTCATTAGGAAAATAAAAATTTATATAATAGCTTTGGTCTACAATTTGCCGGAGCCATGAACAAGAAATATACTCACCGCAAAAGAAACTCCTTTTTACTGCTATTAGCCTGTATCTGCTTTTTTATAGCAGGTATCATGATGCTGACGTTCGGAGCAGTAGTGCATGTGAATCCGAAAGTCACTTTTGCAGGGCTGTTTAAACTTCAGCCTTATATCAACCTGGTGTATAGTATACTCCCGGGTTTTAAATAATGTTCAGCTTTTTTCTTTTATCCCCCATGACTGTCGAGATCATCGATCCCACCACCGGCCAGGTGACCTACCGCCATG
>JBCNOR010000661.1:0-2827 GCA_039593785.1 Niabella sp.
GATCTGACCCCGGAATCCCCCGACGCGCCGGGCGAAGAGGGCGTGGTGGTTCGCATTAAACAGGTAGACAAGGATGGTAGCTTTAAATATAGTACAACGGTAAAAGCAGTGAAGAGATAAGAGAGAGGGGCGTTGATAGTTGACGGTTGATAGAAGACAGGAAAGGGAGGAGGGGGATAGTGGATGCTGGATACCGGATACCTGATATTGGATGATGGATTGTAGTTAATAGATGATCGTTTTGGGTCAATCGTTTATAAGCTACAATCCATCATCATTTCCGGTTGCGGGCATAGTGCAGGGGCGATTGCCCGAATTTTCGCTTAAAGCTTTTGGTAAACTGGGAAGCAGAATTATAGCCGCTCATAATAGCTATTTCATTCATTTTGTACTGGCTTTTCTGTATCAGGTCGGTGGCCCGTTTTAAACGACGTTGCTCTACAATTTCATAAGGGGTTAGGGGTGTTAATGTTTTTATTTTGCGGTACAATGAAGCCCGGCTCATGTGCAGGTGCTTAGCCAGGAACTCAAGGTCGAGCAAAGGGTCGGTTATAAATTCATCAATAATATGATGCAACTGGCTGATAAAGCTTTTTTCCCCGTTTTCTCCGGCCTCGCTGGTCTGTTTTTCCAGTATCAGGTAGTCCTGTACCCTGGTGCGGTTTTGCAGGGTACTAATCACCTGGGCTTTTAAAAAATCGGGTGAAAAAGGTTTTTCAAGGTACACATCTGCCCCCCCGTGCAAGCCCTGTATTTTACTTTCCAGCTCTGTTTTAGCGGTCAGCAATATCACCGGTACATGACTTAAACTGCCGGTTCTTTTAATAAAGCCGCAAAGCTCGTAGCCGTCTATGCCCGGCATGGCCACATCCGATATGACCATAGATACCGGGTACTTCTTTAATTGCTGGATAGCCTGCTCGCCATTGTCTGCAGCAATTACTTCAAAATCTGTTTCTAATAAGTCGGTTAATAATTCTATTACTAACTTTTCATCATCTACTACCAGTATAGTTTGTTTTTCCATAAATAATTATAAGGTATAACCATTTAAAAAAAGTCTCATGCAATCATAGCAAGCGCGAAAGATATGCTGTTGGTAAACCCTGGCCTACACGTTACAGCCCGGGTGGTAGGTCTTTCACATCCAAAAACTTAAATTTTTCTTTTTCGGTAAGTTCAAAAAAACAATATCCTGTTGACCGGATGCATTTTTTTGACGACTGGTATGAGAGCGATATACATGAGGTACTTCTTGTATACTGAACAATTTTTCAAAAAGCCGGCGGGCTTCTCCGCGATTTTGATCGTTTGATATATATAACCAACCAGGCAGGGTTGATATTGTGTTAACCATTTTCTTTGAATTAGAAGGTATATGCCGGTAGGGACGGTCATTTTTACTATTGATTATTCAAATGTAAAATTTTGTATTGTAATAACGAACATGCAGCGGTTTTTTTATTTCGTATCGCCCCCCGTTAACCAGGTGAAAAATAAAATAAATTGTCATTACGTGTCATTGTGTTGCTTGTGTGTGTCAATTTAATATGGCTTTTATTTCAGGTAATCAAAACAATTATTTTTGGTTATATAAAGCTTTTATGGGTTTTTAATGTACGGTTACTATGGCTACATAGTACCAATATACCGGTCGCTTATACGCTAATATTTTAAACAGGATTCTTTGAAGAAAGTCACCTGAAAGTGACTAATACTTTACGAAAGCAGGATAAGATAACAGCAATGAAGCGATAGCTGACAACGGTTGTTGGAACAAATGATTCCGGGGAATAGTATGTTCTGCATTAATGAAATTCAACACAAGCTTTGAACAAGGAAGAACATGTTTTATTACTGCTATTTTAATCTGGCCCAAAGCGTACAAAAAGCAACAGGGCTTTCTATATCACACCCGGTGCCGGGAAAAATATGTCATTGGTTTACCGTTAATGTTGGAGCAATTAAATGAGAGAGCCGGCTATTCTTATTTTAGACGACGATCGCGTACTCGTAGATCTGCTAACAGATATCCTGGGTAGTAATTATACTATTGCATCGGCTTTTAGTGGCGAAGAAGCCTGGGCAGTCTTAAAAAGTACCCCGATCGATTTGATCATTATCGATATTATTTTACCTGATATAGACGGCTTCCAGCTTTGTTCTATGATCAAAGAGAATAAAGAGTTCGGGCATATACCCATTATTATACTGAGTGCGAAAAGCGACCTCGAAGACAAGGTTTCGGGTTTACAGAAGGGTGCTGATGTTTATATTGAAAAGCCATTTTCTCCGGCCTACCTGGATGCGCAGGTATTTAGCATTCTGCAAAACCGCCTGAAATTAAAAGAACGATTCGAGCGAAATACCGATACAGGTGGTGAATCCGTTAGCACTTTAACAGATCAGCAATTCCTGGCGAGTCTGCACCTGTTGATTGAAACCCATATTGGCAATGCTTTGCTGAGCATTGAATTTCTCGCAGAACAGCTTCATATGAGCCGGTCTTCCCTGTATAGGAAAATAAGAGCTACCTCCAACTATTCGCCGTACGAAATTATAGAACAGGTGAGGTTGAAAAGGGCGGCCGCCCTCATGCATGAGGGACGGTATAAGATCAATGAAATATCGATTCTCACCGGTTTTTCATCACCTTCTCAATTTACCAAGAGTTTTAAAAGAAAGTTTGGCAAGGCGCCGCTTGGTTATTTAAGGGAATACCTGAGGCGAAGGAATACGGGGAGTTTGTGAGGGGGAGTGGTGAATAGGGAATAGTGAATAGCTAGTGGGGGGAATAGCTGCGAATGGTACAAGAATGTATAAATTC
>JBCNOR010000662.1:0-2818 GCA_039593785.1 Niabella sp.
CTTCTTCCAATGGCTGTGGCTGGAAGACCAGATCAACGCCGGCAAGCTGGATCCATATTCCATATATCCTCACATATAGTAACTGCCAGCTTTTTGCCTTTAAACTCCAGTACATTCCAGTTATAGGCTGGCTCAAAATAACGTCCTTCATCAAATACATCGTAAGTAGGCAACAAAGTTTTATGTACTTCCCCCTGTACCTTCTTATCATATAATAAAAAGGCAGCGTTAAAAAGATCCTTTCCCTGGGGATCAGGATTCCGGGCAGGAGCGCCGATCAATACACCTATTGTATCGGCTTCTTCTTTAACTACATCAATAGCGGCATAGGACTGATTAATGAAATCATTAAACTCTAAAAAATCCCTGGGCGGATAACCACAAATACATAATTCTGAAAATACGACCAGTTCTGCGCCGGCTTCTTTTGCCCGTTTTATGGCGTCAATAATTTTATTTACGTTGGACTCAAAATTTCCAATATGATAATTTTGCTGCGCTAATGCAATCTTCATCTTATCCTTTTTATTACTTACAAATGTAGCTTTCTACCCATAAAAAGCATTCTCTTTCAAAATGTTTTAACATTCAAAGGTTTATGTATATTCAATAATCGCCCCAAAAAAGCCTGTTCAAAGAAAATTTTCCGAACCTGCCACCCTTTCGCCTACTTTTGCATCTTTAAACCGGCAATGCTGTTTTTTCGGCTTGCTTTTTGCGTTTTTTGGTATCAAAATTTGTATTGAATGAAAAAATTATTTGTAACAGGCTTATTTATATCTGCTTGTATAACATTAACTGCACAAAATACTATTTCTTCTGAGCGTCAGCGTGCGCGCAGCTTTATGCAATCCGGCGACCTGGATAATGCGGTTCTGGTATTAACCAAAGCCAGCGAGAACAACAAAAATGATGTTGATCTTCAAAAAGATCTTGCGCAGGCCTATTATTATAAAAAAGACTACACCAAGGCATTGGAAACCATTAAGCCGGTTATTGCAAGCCCCGATTGTGATCCTTCGGCCTACCAGTTGGCAGGGAATGTTTATAAGGCACAGGAAAATTATAAGGAAGCGGAAAGAATGTACAAAGAAGGATTAAAAGATTTTCCCAATAATGGTCCGCTGCATAACGATTACGGTGAATTATTAGACATATTAAAAAATCCTTTGGGCGCTATTGACCAGTGGCAGAAAGGCATACAGGTGGCTCCTTCTTACGGAGGCAATTACTATAACGCCGCCGTTTATTATTACAAACAACAGGATGATAAGATATGGGCTATTATATATGGTGAGATTTATGCCAATATGGAAAGCTTAAATCCCAAATCCAACAGCATCAAGAAAATGGTGCTGGATGCTTATAAACAGAAATTATTTATTTCTAATAACCTGAAGGCGGACGCAGCTAATCAAAAAAATGCTTTTGCAAAAGCAGTCATTGAAACCTTTGCAAAGCAATCGGGCATATCCGCACAAGGTATTACTCCCGAAAGTCTTGCTATGATCCGTACCCGTTTTATATTAGACTGGAACGCATCATATGCTAAAAACTATCCTTTCCGTTTATTCGATTACCATCAGCAGTTAATGAAGGATGGTTTGTTTGATGCTTATAACCAGTGGATGTTTGGCCCTGTAGACAGCCAGGCAGGTTTTGAAAAATGGGTACAGGCTCACAAAGAAGAATATGATAAGTTTACGGCTTTCCACACGTCGCGGATATTTAAAATGCCGGCAGGACAAACTTATGCTCTTAAATAAAAGTTATTGATATCGTTAAAAACCACCTGTTTGACAGGTGGTTTTTTTATGCATTACATACTGGATATTGAACCGATAAAGCAACTTATTCTTAACTATTTTTCTTAACTTGTCTATAATTGATTTAAGCTTTTTTCGTTAGCCATAAGAAAAAATAAAAAACATTGGAATGAATTACCCGGAATACCGATTGTTTGACGCCGTAGGCCATCAGCTGAAAAATTTCCCTAAGCAGGATATGCTCAATGCAAAGGAAAACGACCAATGGAAAGCTTACTCCACCCAGGATGTGGCAGGTATTGCCGATCAACTATCTGCAGGGCTCCTGGCTAAAGGTGTGAGTGGTAATAATTTCACGCCGGAGGGTAGCGATAAGATAGCCATCATCAGCAATAACCGGCCGGAGTGGATCTTTACCGATCTGGCAGTTCAGCAAATTGGTGCTATTCTTATTCCCATGTATCCTACTACCAGCACACAGGAGCTGGAATATATCCTGAATGAATCGGAAGCTAAATATATTTTTGTCAGTAGCGAAGAACTGCTTACCAAAATACAATCACTAAAAAGTGATTACTTAAAAGGCATTTACACCTTCGATAAAATTGAGGGGGCGACGCATTATTCTGAGTTACTCAACTTAGCTTCCGACCAGCTGTTGCAACAGGTAGAAATAACCAAACGTGAAATTCCCAATACGCATATAGCTACTATTATTTATACCAGTGGCACCACCGGCACTCCTAAAGGAGTTATGCTGAGCCATAGCAATATTGTCAGTAATGTTTTTTTCTCAAAAGCCAGTTTTCCATTTCCTGATCAGCCGCAGACCAAGGTGCTGAGCTTTCTGCCACTCAACCATATTTTTGAAAAAATGGTAAGCTATATCTACCTGTTCAGTGGTATATCTATTTATTACGCAGAAAGCCTGGAAACCATTGCCGATAATTTAAGAGAGATAAAACCTGACGGCTTTACAACAGTACCGCGCTTGCTGGAAAAAGTATACGAGAAAATAATGGCCAAGGGCAACGAACTAAGGGGTATTAAAA
>JBCNOR010000663.1:0-2803 GCA_039593785.1 Niabella sp.
GCCAATGAATACGGGAAATGGGAACAAGATACAACAGGATGGTTGCTTTTTTTTCAGTACTTACTTTCGCTGTTTGCGATTGAGAAAATATTTTTTTACCGGTTTTAGCGAAGTGTTTAAAAAGACAGGATGCAACAGGATAGTAAAAAAATAAGCCTGATTTATTTTCGTAACAGGACGGTTAAAAGAGAAAGAACGGTTGCATATAAATACTTGAATTTAAAGAGCATTAAAACAAAACAACTGGAATTAAGTTCCTGAGATTTAAAGATTGCAGACGGTAACATGAACAGGCAGGCCCCAAGGCTTGCGCCTAAGTTATTGCCATGCCAAAAAAGGTACAAAAATGAAAAACTGGATTTTTAGAAGTTTTGCCGTATCCCTGTTAGTACTTGGAGTGACAGCCTGCAGCAAAAAAACTTTCGATGAGTACTATGCACGACCCGGCTGGCTGGCTCAGCCTATTTACCAGCAGCTGGACTCTATGGGAGATTTTAAGAATTTTCTTGTTTGTATTGAAAAAGCCGGGTATAAAAATGTATTGGGCGCCGGTAGTTCCTGGACGGTTTTTGCGCCAACAGACGCAGCATTTTCTAAATTCCTTGCGGAACAGGGCATACCGGATGTGAACAGTATTGACAGGTCTTTGGCTGAAAAAATAGTAAGGACCGCCATGGTCTACGATGGTGAGCGTTTAGAGAAACTGAATGATAATTTTTCATCTCGTGGCTGGGTTCCTGGCGCAGCTTTCAGGCGGCGAACGGTGTACTACGATTTTGTTGAGACCGAAACATCAACTTTTGATGGTAGGACCCGGAAAATTATTTCCACCAACAGGAAACCCGGTACAGCCTATGTTACAGGTGATAACAATAATAAGCATCTAAGCTATTTCTTCAACGATTATATGACCCCCCGAAACCTGGGAGCTGCTGATTATAATACGTTTTATCCCAATACCACTTATACAGGGATGAATATTGCCGACGCGAAAATTGATCCCAGCCGCAGCAATATACTTGCAGAAAACGGGTATATACATGTGGTAGACAAAGTATTGATGCCTCAGCCCAGTATTGATCAGTATTTGCGGGTGAAAAATGACTACAGCGCTTTCAGGGAAATACTCGACTTATATGCTGTTTACTCTTATAATGCAGATATAACGCGCAAATACCAGGTATTAACCGGCAATACCGATAGTGTATTTGTGAAGGGATATACAGACATTGCATTGGCCTTAAACAATGAGAACTATGCAAAAGAGGATGCCAATGATGCCCAGGTAAACAACTTTTCTATAACAGCGCCCAACAATGCAGCCGTTGCCGATTATGCCCGAAGGGTGTTGCTTAAATACTATCCTGTCGGCAGCACCTTGAAGGATGTCTTTTACAGTAATCCTGCTATTTTAACCGAATTTGTAAATGCGCATCTTTATAACACACAGCTATGGCCTTCCCGCTTTGATGTAGAGCAAAATTTTCAGGCTGAGCGGCCAAAGATCACTACGGCCAATATCAAAGAGGTTAAACTGCTGAGCAATGGTGCTTTTTACGGAGTGGATGCAGCACAGGATGCTAATGTGTTTCGATCGGTTTTTAGTAACGTATTGTTAGATCCCAAATATAGCCTGATGCGAACTGCCCTACAACGTATGGGTATGAACATCACCCTAAAAATACCTACTATACGCTACCTGCTTATATTAATTAGCGATGAAGAGCTGTACCGGATGGGCTTTACCTATGACGCCTACCAGACAAGCGATCCTATCCGCTTCAGGGGCGCAGCCGGCAGTCCTACCATGAACCAGCTATTGTATCATCATATTGTGCCACTGGGCAATGAGCCGATACCGGAGTTGAGCGGCAGCGGTATGCTGGAAAGTTACGGTGGTGAATATATAAGATACGCGAACAATAAAATGTATTCGAGCGGTACTATGGACAGTATCGTACAGTATGCAACAGTAAATGCAGTTGATGTTGGAAGCCCCGATACCGGCGGGCCGCAAAATGGGGCTGTAGCATATGTAAGCCAGGCTTTAACTACTTCTGCTACCCATATCGCTGCATATTTTACAGGTATTGGCGCCGCTAATGCCAGCTCACCTTTTAACCGGTTTTACCAGTATCTTATTGGCTCCGAGCTGTATTCTGCTACCGATGGAAAAATAAATGGTATTGAATTAGGTTTAAACTATACCATGCTTGTTCCGAACAATGCTGCCATTGCCCAGGCTGTGGCAGATGGTAACCTGCCGGCGTCGCCCACTACTACCGATCTGGTACAAAGGGATAAAATAAAGAGATTTTTACAATACCATATTGTCAGGAACTCTTTCGCGATAGACGGCAGGAAAACCGGAACATTTCAGACAATATGCAGAAATATTGATGGCGATGTACAGGCTCTTACTGTCGTTACCAACCAGGCTAATCAACTATCAGTAAGGGATAACATAGGTAACATTATATCCGCTGACATAGCAAACAGTAATCGTTTGGCACAAAGGGTAGTGGTACACTCAATGAACGGATACTTAAAAAACGGGCTTTAATTGAACTGAATTATGAGAAAATCAATTTTATTATACCTTATCTCTTTCATGACGGGCATTTGCCAATTACAGGCCCAGGATGCGGAAGCCAATTTGCTGATCGGTAAAGTAACAGACAAGTCGGATAAGGGCCCTGTCAGCGCCGCAACGGTTACCCTTGTTGATAAGGACGACAGAACTGTTTCTTCAACAACCACCGACGTTGAAGGTAATTACAGTCTCCGGATTACAGCTAAGAAC
>JBCNOR010000664.1:0-2784 GCA_039593785.1 Niabella sp.
GTAAACTAAATGGCGTATGGAACCTCTTTGGCATGCGCAATATAGATACCCTGATGAAAAAAACCGCTCCCAAATGGTGGTATGACCGTAAAAAAGACAAATTATACAAGTATGCGGCTAAGGAACTGGAACTGGCCGCAGCCAAATAATCATCCCTTCACATTTCAAAATACAGGGCCAGGTTTATGTAGCTTCACTCTTGACCAGTTTGCATTTTAAACCCTATAGGATTACGGGGCCGGGGCTTTTCGTTCTCCCGGCGTAGCTGATCTATCAATTCAAACAAGGCCGCTATTTCCTCATCATGTTGTGACAAAGAGTGCCGCTGCGCCTGCAAATGTTTGTCGATATTTTCCAGCTTTAACAGCAAACTTTGATTGGTTCGCAACACTTCCCGCATTGAATTAAACAGTTTCACAATACGCACATTCACTTCAATAGCCCGATCGCTATTTAAAATGCTGGCAAGCATTACAGCGCCATGTTCTGTAAAAACATAAGGAAGAACGGGAGAATATTTAAGCATCTTAAGGTGGTCGCATTTTGCGACTACCTCCTGCTTTTCCTGCAGCGTCAGCTGAAACATAAAATCTGCCGGGAAACGCTTTATATTACGTTTTACCTGCTCATTCAATCGTTTGGTGGGCACGCCATATAGCTCGGCCAGATCTCTATCAATCATTACTTTTTGGTTCCTGATCTGTAATATTTTTGATAAGAGGAGATCGTCGGTTATTAATACATCGTTTTTCATGTGGTTATTCGTTTATTCACGAAGTTGTTAGTTACCCTAAATTTACTAATCTTTCTGCATTTGCTGAAATTTCGGGGCTGTTGCGGGGCTCCTCCGGCATTTGAGCATACCTCCGCCAAAAATGTATTACTTTCGCCGCCTTAGAAAAGAGGATATTGCAATGAGCGAACCTAACGTACAAGTATATACAGGCAGTAATTGCATCGAAGTACAATATTATTTCGAAGAAGAAACGCATTCAATGGATGCGCTGGTTCAAAATAAATGTGAGTATGAGTTACTGGCATTGATCAAAGAAGTAGCGGCACGTTTCCGGCTGAGTATTCATATCGAAACGGCGCCATTGGCCGAAAAAGGATTCAGATGGCGTTTTAAAGTAGCTTTAAAAAAAGATAACAAAACCGGCCCGGTAGCTATCACCATTGCTACCGCTGTTTTGGTAGCAATGATCGCTAATCCATTAGCTACTTCAGGAAGCGAAGAGGCGAAACAGCTCATTGATCAATTAGTTGCCACACCCGAATTTGAGCAGTTTACCGAAGAAAAAACAAAAACACTGATTGAAAAAAGGGTACAGCAGATGATCGCCAGCTGCAGCAACCTGGATGCCAGCAATGTATTAAAAAAACGCCGCTCCAATTTCTTTGAGCTTCTGAAAAAATATCCCAGGATCAGCAAAGTACAACTAACAGCTTTAGACGAGCAACGGTCTAAGATAACCCAGGAAAAAACAATCACCCGGCAGCAATTTGAGCAACAAATATTAACCTCGGATGTATTGGAACCTGAAGAGATTGACAATGTAGATATAGAAATTGTCTCTCCTGTGCTTAAGAAAAGCAATTATAAGTGGGTAGGTGTTTACAATGGCAAAGCCCGTTCTTTCACGATGCTATCTAAAGAATTTAAAAAACTGGTCCAATCCGGAAAAGTAGAGTTTAAAAACGGAACGATCATTAATTGCCAGATATCCATTCATAAAAAGATCAATAGCGAGGGTACCGAACGGATTACAGGAATGACTATCGACAGGGTGAATCAATACTACGAAAATGACAAACCGGTAGAAACAAACGAAGGTAAAAAACAAAAGAAACAGCCGGAACAGGGACCTACCCAGCAATTAGCGCTGTTTATGTAGCAAGTATACATCAGTTAAGACAGGCGTTTGCCCTAAAGCTATTGTGCTATAGGGAGTTATCATTCCATATCTGCCAGCTTAGCTCAGCCTGGCCCACCAGCATTTCGTAGCCATTTTTTATAGTGGCACCCTGCTGCTCCCCTTTCTGAAGAAATAAGGTCTTTGCCGGGTTATAAACCAGATCGTATAAATAATTATCTGTAGTCAAATACTCATAGGGTATATCTGGAGCGGTATCTACTTTAGGAAAGCTACCTAAAGGTGTAGAGTTGATAATAAGCGGGTATTCCAGTATGATGGATTTATTCAACTCTTCATAAGTAAAACCAGCGCCTTTATTACGCGATACATAGGCATACTCAATCCCCAGGCTTTGCAAAACGAACAGCACCGCTTTAGCTGCTCCCCCCGTTCCCAGTATCAGCGCCTTCTTGTGATGGGATTGAAGCTGTGGCAACAAAGATTGCTTAAAAGCAGGCGCATCTGTATTAAACCCGGTTAGCTGTCCATTTTTTATTTTGATACAGTTACAAGCGCCAATCTCCCTGGCCTCTTCATTCAAACCAGACAAAAAAGGAAGCACCTGTTCTTTATAAGGGATGGTCACATTCAGGCCTTTCAAATCTGGCTGAGCGATCAGCAGATCCCTTAATAATTCAATATTTTCAAGGGGAAATAGTTCGTATGCAGCGTCAGTTATCCCTTCCTGTTCAAACTTCTGGGTAAAGTATTTTTTTGAGAAAGACTGCGCCAGCGGCATGCCGATAAGCCCGTATAAATTCATCAGGCTGAGGTTTTCTTATTCAGATACAGATCAAAGGTATCGCCCCTAAGCCCTATACGCATTGCTTCCAATGCTATTACTTCATTGGGAGGTATATTACCGAGG
>JBCNOR010000665.1:0-2783 GCA_039593785.1 Niabella sp.
CGTGAGTTGAGTCCGATGGTACAATAATGTTTAATACCAAACTGACCCGAACGGAAGCGTTCCCAGCCCAGCAGGGAGCTGTAATAATCGTTAAAACTGCCTACGTGGGTACGTGGCTGTCCCAGCCAGAAAGAAGGCTCTATTAACGCTACAATGCCGTTATCTGCCATCGCCTGGTAGTCGTCAGTAGTGCGTGAGGTCATGTGCACATGGGGGTCGAAAAAGTACATGCCTTTTATCAGTTCTGAATCAACGGCATTGGGAAGTTCTGCTCGTTTTCCTGTTTCATTGTTTCCGCAACACATATCAGCTTATTTTTAAAAATTTAGATTGTAATATTTCGCTTTTTTCCCGGAAAAAGGGTTGCACCAAATGCCAGATCTGTGGGTCTACCTCTCTTCCGGCGGCCCGCCTTTCTTCCGCGTAATGCAGTAGTGAAGCGGCCAGCGCTTCGTTATTTCTTTTTTGCAGCCCATACACCAGGGCCAGGTTCTGGCCGGTAAAAACAGCCTTTAAAACCATCTGGTTCCATGCAGCTTGCGGCAAATGCTCCGCCGGGTAACTGTTTTCCTGCATCAGTGCTTCCAGTACCGTTCCCATATTGCTCCGGATGCCTTCTGCGCAGCGCGTCACCCAGGTCTCGGGATAAGCATAAAAGGGCAGGGCCTTGTACAAAAGGGTCAACTCAGCCAGATCGGTCTGAAGGAACAGTTCTTCAATCACAAGAAGATAATCCTGTTTATGAACTGCTTCTAGTTGCAGCAGCTGGTACAACCGGCTTATATCCCGCATTGTCCAGCTGCTCCAATTGGTTTGCGGAAAATGGCTGATGATATACATGAATGGTTCTAAACCGGCATCGGGTTTTTGTTTGCTAAACTTTCTGCCGGCCAGTGAAAAATTCCTGCTGATGTTCTGAGGTGCTATAGGTTCCGTAATCAGCCAGCTGAAATTCTCCGGGCTGCTTGCCTTGCGTAAAAGCTCCAAAAGCTTAGTGCGTAAAAGGTCTGTATTTAAAGCAAATATCATTATGTAATTAATGTGTTAAAAAATAGTTGACCAGCATAACGGCTACAACGATCAGGAGCCCAAAAAATTCTCTCGCCTTTTCGATATAGGGTTTGGTGGCCTTCATGGACTCTACCAGGCTGGGTGCATTATATTTTAGTATCCAGTCCTTTACCCCGTCTTTGGAGAAGAAGATGCCGATAGCGTAAAGAAGGCAAAACGCTGCAATGACCAGATAAATTCCGGGAAAATAATTTTTAAATACTGCGAGCCCGCAAAGCAACGCAGGGATCCCGTAAATACTTGCCCATAGCCAGGCGTCTTTATCGTTTAGGTTTACCCAGGCAAACCCGATAAATGCAATGCAAAAAAGTGTATTGAAAATCAGTAAAATCATTTGTGTAGGGTTGGGTTGTATAAGATCGTATTTGATGAACCGGTTTCCAGGTAACTTCGTTTTATTTTATCATAGTTCTGCATTCCATACGGCATGCGTGGGGATATGAAAAGATGCGCCTTCTTCAAAATCATAACGGCGGTTTTGTGTACTGTCCGTGTCCGTTGTGCTGCCGCTTTTAATACTGCTAACAAAGGTTGCAGGCCCCAAAAAAATGCGGGTTAGTTTTCCTTCTTTTTTTACATCCCGGATCTGGTAACAGGCGTCCCGTTCTCCTGTTGTTGCAATAATGAGCTGCTCGCCGATCACTGTTGTGTTGATGGCGGATTTTGAGTCTGCCAGGATCCATCCGTAGCCGCCCAATCCTTTATACATTTTTGCGACCCTGCCTTCGATGGCACCGGTAGATTGAAGATTTATTTTTTTATAACGCAACGATGTGCCATTTATCAGCACTGCGCGGACTACTTTATCATTCTTTTCTGATATATAGCCAATCGTTCCCTGCATCGTTATGCCGTTCGGTAGCTTTACCGTATTTTTTGATGCAGGATTGTACAGCAGGTAGTCGGTGGCTCCGTTCATTTTATTTACCCGGATGATGATTGTTTCATCAGCTCCGTTATCAAGGCGCTCAACAGACCGGATAAAAGGCTGACTGCGATAAGGCTCCAGGATGGATATAAAGTTGCTGCTAAGATCTGATCCGGTGCGGTGCATCAGGATATAGCGAAGCGTTTTAGGATTACCCGGCTTGTTTTGCGGCGGATCGCCATCGGCCAGGGCCACATCATCAGAAGAAGTGAGGGCATGCAGGCGCAAATGAACAGGATCCTGGTCTGTTATTCCCCTGTACCCTGAAGCTGCCTTCCAGTCTGCGGTGAACTGGTTGGGCGGTTGGCTGTCCCTCTCTACATTGTAGAGAAAGGAGTAGCCCTCGGGGAAGCCCGAGGCCTTCGTGCCTTTGGCGATATCTGTACCCGCATAAGTTCCTTTTTGCTGGGCCTGCAGCCGGAGCCCGTTGGTACTAACAGCGCCAGGTGGTCCGTGAAAGCTAAAAACATGATCTTTACCTCCCTTTACCCTGAATATATCTATAACGTAGGCATTGCTGTCCATACTGCCGGCGCCTCCCGCAAGAAACTGGATACGGCTGTATTCTTTCAGGCCCGGATAAGCGGCTCTTCCATCCAGCTCCACTACGCCAAAATCTTTCAGCTGCTTGAACAAACGGGTATGCCCGCTCCAGACCGTTTTTTGAGGCTGCTTGTTTACGAATACCAGGTTATGGGAAATGGTGCTGCGGGTCCATTCAGTGACATTGGGAATATTTGTTGCGAATTCAGGATAGCCCTGGTCTGGTGCTAACCACTGGCCG
>JBCNOR010000666.1:0-2778 GCA_039593785.1 Niabella sp.
CATTAATGCGGTTTGAGCTAATGCCTGGAACGCTGCAGTCCGGTAAGTTACAGACCGTCCATAGGCCGGGTAAGTGCCGTCCGGTGCTATAATGCGTTCCAGGTATTCGGCATATCTCACCATTCGTTTTACCGACTGATCATAGGCTTCATTAACACTGTATGCTTTTTGATTATATTTAGTAACCGGCTTTACCTTTAAAGATCCCAGCAGGTCAACCAGCATGGGGTGTATTACATAAGAGTTATAATAGTCCATGCTGAATAGGTCGCCGTCTTTGTACCAGCTGTCGCCTACATACCATTCACGCATTTTGTTCAACGCATAATCAATTCTGACAGGGTCAAATTGCTCGCCTACTGAACGAAGAAATGCCTCGGACATAGCGGCAAACAATAGCCAGTTATTGTAAGCGCCGGTCCTGTCGCGCAGCGATTTAAACTCCGCGATAAACCGCTGTTTGGTAACCGTGTCCAGCGGCTCCCATAAAGCTTTGGGCGCGCGCATAAAAGCATGCGCCAGGTATGCGGCATCTACAATAGGCTGGCCACCTTCCCTGAAGTTTAAATAATCCGGGCTCTGCGGGTTTGCGGCGCTCGTCAAACCTTTTATTGCTGCTGCTTTGTATTTCTTTCTAAGCAATCCCTCTTCGGTATTATCATCTGGTAATTCCAGCCAGGGTGCAATCCCGGCAAAACAACGTCCCACGGCTTCCAGGTAGGAAACCTTATTCGCTGTAAGGTAATACTGAGGACCTTGCTCCAAAGGCATATTCTTTTCAAGCGTGGTGTTGGCCAGGTTTTCTACTACCGGCCAGGCTATTTTGTGCACTGTTTTTATCCAAAACGCCCTATCCTGCATACCAGTAATACCGGCTGTTTTATTTTGAGCGCTAAGCCCTGTACACAATAGCAGTAGAAGAGTTAATTGCAGGAACCACTGCTTTAGAGAATCAGTCATTTTAAAATTCATTTATAAAGTAAAACAGGCTTAGTTGCCGGCAAACAGCGCACCTCCCTTTTGTAATTGCTGATAACGCAATAAGGCTTCCATATAATAATAGTCGGCATACACCAATGGCGCATCTATCTCTGACTGGTGCGGTAAACTGCCTACGCAATGTTTAATAATAAAATTACCATTGGTCCCGGGTGTTGCCCTATAGGCATCGCTGCTTAACGATCGCAGCATCTTTACGGCTGCTGCTTTATACTGCTTGGAAGGATTACCACTTACATAAGTACTCAACTCCAGCAGGGCAGACGCCGTTATAGAGGCGGCGGAGGCATCGCGGAACAAGGTACTCATTTTATTTGCATGAGACTTTACGCCGGGTGTATAGCCCGCCTCATTTGCATTAAAATCCCAATAGGGCACATAATCTTCCGGCAATCTTTTATTATTGATAAAATAATTGCTGAGGCCAACTGCCATTTCTAAAAAACGGGGATCTTTTGTCTCTCGATATACCATTGTATAGCCATAAATGGCCCAGGCTTGCCCTCGGCTCCAGGTAGAGTTGTCTGCATAGCCCTGCGCCGTTTCTTTTGCTACAACCTTGCCGTTAGTAGAGTCATAACAAACTACATGATAAGAGCTGTGATCGGGTCTGAAGTGGTGCTTCATGGTGGTTAATGCATGTGTTACCGCAATATGCCTGAAGCTGGTATCTCCCGATACTTTCGATGCAAAAAATAATAGTTCCAGGTTCATCATATTATCTATGATCACCGGAAAATAATACGTGGCATTGCCATGCCATGATTTAAAACTATTCCATGACTTGATGACGCCTGCCGTTGGATTAAAACGCGTACTTAATGCCTTTGCTGAATTGACGAGGATCTTTTTATACGCTTCATTGCCAGTAAGCCTGTAGGCATTGCCATAGCTGCAATACATCATAAAACCCAGGTCGTGGTGTTGTGTAAACGTTTGAAGTGGCGCCAGCTTTTCCGTCCATTTGATGGCTTCAGCCTTCATGCTGTCGTTCTTTGAATACTCGTAGGCATACCAGAGGCTTCCCGGAAAAAAGCCCGGCGTCCAGTCGTACATAGAAGTGGTTACCAGCTCCCCGTTTTGGTTGGTGGTTCGGGGGTAGGCCCCGGTTCGGGCCGAAAATTTTTTATTGGCTACCGGTAACATGTGCCGGAGCATTTCTTCTGATTTGGATAAACCTGTTTTTACGAAGCCGTCTTCCTGCAAACCTGCAGCATTTTTAGCAGGTCCGCAAGAAAACAAAACCGAAACCATCATCCATCCGAAAAACATTTTTGTACAATGCATTTTTTCAATAGTGTTATAGTGTTAATAGCAAAAAACTGCTTTTTTTAATATAGCTAATCCGCAATCGATATTTCCTGCAATATGGCCAAAGTTACCAATTAGGATTTTGTGTAAGCGTATTATTACTTAACCCGATTTGTGCTGAAGGAATCGGCCATAAATAATCTTTTTGCGCATTAAACTTTCTTTTATCAGCGGCCTGAAAAAGCACGTAGCCGCCCAGCAATGCCGGTTTGGTGGAGCCACCATAATTTACATTTTCAAAATACTTACGTTCTATCAACGGCTTGATAAGCTCTGTTTCTGCTGTTTTCCATCTTATAATATCCCAGTACCTGAATCCCTCATAAGCCAGTTCTACAGAGCGCTCCCTTCTTATTTCTTCCCTCATGCTTAAACCGTTTGCCGTAACAAAAGCATTGGTTAGCAGGGCCAGCTTACTATTGTCGTTGTTGCTGGCACGTTTGCGAAGCAGGTTTACCGATATATCTA
>JBCNOR010000667.1:0-2778 GCA_039593785.1 Niabella sp.
CTTCGCATAACACCTTCCAGCTCTTCTTTTAAGATGGCGCTGGTAATATGTTCGTAACCCTTTACCATTATTTTGGGATCGGAAAATCTTTCCAGGTAAATAGTTTTGGCAAACGCATAAGGTATGATAATACTTTTATCATAGTCCCAGCCTCCTGTTAACTGTTTGCCTTGTTTTTTAATAACACCAATTACTTTTACCAATCGTCCCTTCAGCTTAATTTCTTTGTTAAGTGCAGCTTCCGGCAGGGTAAAAAGTTTGGTAGCAACTTCATCACCAATAACGGCTACATTGGTCCCATAGTTAAATTCCGCATCGGAAATATACCGGCCATGGGCAAAAGTGAGCTTTTGTATCTGGTTGTATTCTTCGCTTGCACCGTAAATTTTTACGCCGCTTAAAACGGAGCCGCCGAATTCGATATTGTCTGAGATATCGTAAAAAAAAGCGGCATATTGTGTACTGGGAGACCGTTCTTTGATCTGTTTGAGCTCGTGGTATTTGGGGTAGGGGCGATTCACAAATTTCCACCAGGGATAGTCGGGGCCGCCGCTCCAAACCCATTTATCGATGAAGATGATATTATCGCCCATCGACTTTATTTCGTTCTGAATATTACGCTGCAGGCTGTTTACAGTAGCCAACACCCCAATAATACAGAAAATGCCAATAGTTACGCCAAACAGACTTAAAAAAGTGCGTAGCTTGTTTTTCAATAGCTCCTGCAAAGCCATTTTAAAACTATTGCCTATTATTTCTAAAGTAGAACGAATGTTTTCAACGATTTAACAGGCAATTTAGTATTTAATATCGGGAAATGGATGACTGTTTACTCAAACAGTTCGTATTTTGTTTTGGGCCTGATGGCTTCATGCCACTGGAAACCTTCCAGTTTCATCTCTGAAGGCTTTTTTTGCTGTATGGGGTAAATAGTGCCTTTTACATTACTTCGGAATGCGACCTTTTTCAGTTGTTTATTCTCAAAATAGGAGTCAATAATATCGCAGGTATTCTGGTTTACGCCCGTGTAGGCACTATCATCATCCTGTAAATAATAAATACACTCGGCAGAACCTTTGGCCCTCACAGAGTCCAATCCGCCATCGATAAAATAGGCATCAATCCTGGAAGCTTTTATCTGGTTAAAGATCTCATGTCCCATTGAATTAACCATAAAGCCATTTTTAAATGCCTCCATCCAAAGTGGCTGCTTGTTTTTGGTATGCAGCAGAATTGTATCTCCGGTGATCTGGCTTTCCTTACCCCATACCACGGGTTTTTTATATAAGCGGAAGGTTGAGTCTCTGAAAGAATAAAACAGGCTATCAGACACCGCCTGCATTGAGTCCGAATAGATTCTTACATTATGAAAGGCTTCAAAATAGCGATCGGTGCTGTCGTTAGAAGCTTTCAGATCTTTCTCAAAGGTTTGTGAAATAACCCGTGCATTTTTTTTGTCTGTTTTTACAATACTGTCGCCAACAATAACACTGTCCGCACGGCTCACACTGTCAATAACCGGAGGTAGAACAACCGTTTCAAAAAGGTCAGATAGCTTTGCGCTGAAAAGGGTATCGGCAGCTACATATAAGGAATCATTATCCTGCTTAATGATCATAACAGGTTTTTGTGTAGCCAATATGGCTTCATTGAGCCTGTTCTGGAAAATAGTATTGGCAATAATGATCGTGCCACGTACAGAATCTACCGCAATGGCATTGCCTTCCGCACGGGCTATGTTATCGTCAAGATAAACTTTATCAGCATTTAGGGTAGACTTATTGTCGTCATTGATAAAAGGACGCTGCCCAAATTCAGCCTGTTTGGTTCGAAGATTATAATAACCTTCTTTGGTGTCAATGCTTCTCCGGGCGCTATCTTTTATATGCGTCATTGATATAAAAGTAGCTATTTCCGTTGCTGTATTATATTGTAAAGAATCAGCCGTTATTTTATATGCCGGATCATTAACTATTACATTCTTTTTAAAGAACACATCTTGTACATCTCTGTAATACTCTCCTTCTTTACTGGTGATAACGGTTTTTTTATTGACCACTTTCCCGCCTTCCTTATAAACCCCCGTGTTGGTAATCATATTGTACACCAGGCTGGGCGTGGTAAGTGTAGCCTGCCCGTCAGTCAATCGAACATTGCCGTCGAGGTTGGCTACCTGGGGATTACCGAAGTATTTAAGATGATCCGAATAGATATTAGTAGTATCAGCGTCATTGATATGAATATGCCCCCAGGCTTCAAAAGTATTTTGCCGGTCATTTTTAATGGCTTTATCTGCCTTAAAAATCGTATTACCCTGTTTAAGCACGACGTTGCCCTCCAGTATAAGGAGGCTATTGGTGTCTGATTCCTTTCTTATAGACAGGGTATTGGCCTGTATGATCTTTATTGTATCTTTTAAAACTGTCTTTGCCCTGTTGCCAGCATGTTTTGTTATGGACGTGGTGGTACTATAGGCTACTAAACATCCCAACACCAGCAGTGCAACGGGGAAAAAAAGATGGAGCGATTTTGAAGTTGTTTTTATCACCTGGGTACTGAATCTTTTATAGCAGGAGCAGTTAATTCGCCTGCTTTATTTTTTTTGCCAAACACAGATATATTTACATAGCGCTTAGGATGCACCCTCAGGTCATCCAGCAGTATTTCGGCGCTCAATAAAACATCATTCATTTTATTATACAATTGCCTGTCGTTTGTTAATGCGCCCAGGCTGCCGTTGGGGTTCGTAATATTATTGATAGCATTGTGCAGGTCAGA
>JBCNOR010000668.1:0-2771 GCA_039593785.1 Niabella sp.
TCCTGTGCGTGGGCAGCTGTGCCGGCTAATGAAAGAAGAACAATACTGAAAACTATTGGAAATCGTTTTAACATCAATATTCAATTATATATAGTCCGCGACAAAAATAAGGGAATTTGGCCGAGGGCAGCCTTAAATGATCGGATGACGTTTGAACTCTTTTTCCCGGTCAAATAAATAGCGATAGGTAGCCAGCCTGCGGGTAACATGCGCACCGAGGTTTTGGGCAACATTGATCATTTTAGGATTGAAATCGCCGATCCATTGCATTTCATAGTCTTTGTAGCCCGTTTTAAAGCAAATTATCTTTGAGCCTTCCATGATCATATAGGCATCCATGCCTTTGCCCTGCCATTCCGGAATAATGCCAAACACAATACCCAAAGCCCTTTCACACTTGCCAAACTTTTGCAGCCAGAGAAATTTCAGCTTTTGCAGCAGGCCGAATTTGCCATTCATATGCTTGAAATACTGATTCAGGTCCGGAAGATTGATCCAGCAGGCTACAGGCTCCTCTTTATGATATATGAACCAGTTCAGCTTTTCGTCCATCACGGGTTTCATCGATTGGAAGATCTTTATGGCCTGCCGCTCATCCAAAGTTTTGCCACCGCCATGACTGGCCCATGCTTTATTGTATACGTAAGCAAAGTCTTTAGCATATTTCACCAGGTTCTTTTTTAATACCGGTTCGGCATGCAGGTCTTTATTTTTTAAAAGCTCATCGTGGCGCGCGTAAAATTTATCCTGGAATTTGTACTCCACTTTCATACCATAACATTCCTGGTAGAAGTATACCTGGAAACCGTATTGCTCAAAGAGGTCTTTATAATAGGGCGGGTTATAATTCATACAATACAGCGGTTCATAAAAACCTTCAACCAGCAGGCCCCACCATCGGTCGCGCTCACCAAAATTTATAGGGCCGTCCATGGCTTCCATGCCTTGCTGCTGCAGCCAGCCTTTGCAATGATCGAGCATAAAACTAGCTGCAGCCTGATCGTTGATGCATTCAAAAAAGCCAATGCCACCGGTAGGTTGTTCCTGTTTGTATTTTTTATTGATAAATGCGGCAATACGGCCAATTACCTCTTTATTATCATTCCATAAAAGCCATCGTTTGCAATTACCTTGTTTAAAGAACTTGTTCTTTTCCGGGTCAAATACATCTTCAATATCCTTATCCAACGGGCGTATCCAATTAGGATCGTCTTTATAGATCTTTAAAGGTAGCTCCAGGAATTGCCGTTTATGTTGCTCAGTAGTAACTTCTGTCAGTTGAAAGCTCATAGGGCAAATGTAATGATTAGCGATCAATGGATAGTGATCAAGGGTTAGTTGTTAAGGTTCAGTGGTTAATGGCAAACGGCCATTGATCGGGGGTTAATTGGAAATGGTAGTGGCATCCCATTTTTTGTTTCCGGAAAATGACATAGAAATTACAGGAAGGGATTGCAATTGTGGCTCCTCTGACAGGGTGTGTTTTTTGACAGAAAACAAACACATTTTTCCCGATTTTGAAAGTTTTTTTCCCGATTATAAAAATGGCCTCCCTGCGCCGGAGCTAACTTTGCAGCCGATTTTAGAAAAAGGAAGAACCAGACCGGATTTTTAACCATAGACCAATATTCCTTTTTCCGCACATTCAAAAAATAAAACGGTACAAATACAATGAAGAAAATCTTTATGATTTTTGGTATGCTTTGTGGTGGCATTGCTGCTCATGCACAGGCTGGGATATTAAAAGGAAAGGTGGTCAACCACGACGGATCGCCGGCTTCGAATGTTTCCATTTCAATTGATGATAACGACACAGAGGTTTTAACAGATGAAAATGGTGTTTTTGAACTTGAAGGTAAAGCCGGTAAGCACGAGCTGGTGATACATGCCGTAGGCTCCGGAACGGAAACGATCACAGTGATGATTGCTGATGATAAAACAACAACCCTCCGGGATATTCATTTGAGAAAAGGCAACCTGGAACTGGAAGAAGTAGTGATCGGAGGCCAGAGAAAAGGTTATAATGCAAATGCAGTTTCTAATTCGCTCAGGCTGGAAACGCCTTTGCTGGAAACCCCACAAAATATACAGGTCGTTACTAATAAGGTTTTACTGGATCAGCAAATATCTTCCATGAGCGATGGTGTGGTACGCAACGTGAGCGGCGTTACCCGCCTGGAGCACTGGGGCGATATGTATACCCGTATCAATGGTCGCGGATCACGCCTTTCGGCTTTCCGCAACGGTATGAATATTACTTCCAACTGGGGCCCGTTAACAGAAGACATGAGCTTTGTAGATCATATCGAATTTGTAAAAGGCCCTGCCGGCTTTATGATGTCTAACGGCGAACCCAGCGGTATGTACAATGTGGTAACTAAAAAGCCCACCGGAGAGACCAAAGGTGAAGCGGGTATTATGTTTGGCAGCTATGATTTTTACAGGGCTAATGTAGATCTTGACGGAAAATTTGATAAGGCCGGCAAAGTATTATACCGCCTGAATCTTCTGGGGCAGACCAAAAATTCTTTCCGTGAATATGAATACAACAACCGTTACAGCATTGCGCCTGTACTTACTTACAGGTTAAGTGATAAGACTACACTGACAGCCGAATATATTTTCCAGTATGCAAAAATGTCCAACGTAGGTTCTTATTATGTATTTGCTACCGACGGTTATGCCAAGCTTCCCCGCAATTTTACATTGGGTAATCCCGGTATCGATCCCACTACTATCAATGATCATAATATTACGGCATATCCTGCCGC
>JBCNOR010000669.1:0-2763 GCA_039593785.1 Niabella sp.
TGTTAAATAATTTTATCAACGCCCTGGTAAGTAACGGGTGCAGGCTTTTATCCAGTTCATCAACTACGAGTACATCTCCATCCCTTAACGCTTCAATAATTAACCCTCCAAGGGCAATTAGTTTTTTTGTTCCGGTAGATTCACTATTGATCTTAAACTCAACCTCTCCAACTATATGACCGTTTTCATATAGATCGTGACGGGTTTTTACCTGGTACTTCAGGTTTTTGAGAACCTTCTTTTTTGTTTCCTCATCAATACTATCCGGAAATTTAAAGTCTTCTTCTCTGTTTTCTTTTAGCGCAATGCCCTTTATACCAGTATCCGCAACATGCAACAATTTGTCTATTCCCTCCTTAATATGTCTTTTATCAGACTTGGTCATTAAATTGGTAAAGGCTTGAATAAGCATTTCATCATATTCTGTATCATGAACAATATGAACCGCTAAATGTCTTGTAAGAAAAATGTAAGGCTCTATTAGTGCATCAATTTTTTCGGTTCCAACCTTAGAGAGAAATAGTTGGTTGGGGTATAAGCTATTCTCTATTTTCTTATACTCGGCGCTCTTAACTTCTCCAAATTCCATTTCTTTTCCATACTCTCTTACAAAGAGTTTGGCCTTTTTCCTGCCCGGATAGTAAAACAAGCTTTCAAGAACTACCTTTTCGGCATCAAACTTTATTAAGTAATTATAACGGCTGCCATTTTCTGAAAAGAAATTTACTTCAAATTCTGTCGGCGCTTTAGCTGTTAATACATCTAGCTCAAAAGGCTCATAAGGGTCAATTCCATCATTCACTTTGAAAGTTGATGACTCTTCCACCAAAAAAGTTAGCGCTTTAAATGCAAGTAGCAGATTGCTTTTTCCGGATCCATTACGTCCGTAAACAATCATCGATTTTAAAAGATCGTAATCATGTCCGGTACAAATATTTTCCGGCAACTCTTTTACCTTGGCTACAGGCTGCATGGAAAAAATTTGTTTTTCTTTTATAGAACGAAAATTGGTTATAGCAAAATCAATAAGCATAACTGTTTACTTTAATTGGATGCGCTGGGTACCGCATACCGGTTTTATAAATGGCCTTCCTGGCGCGGTTACGGGAATCCGTAATAATAGAATCATAAATACCATTAGCTTTATTAAGCCGGTGCACATTTATTAACCCGTTTTCAAGAGGCGATTATATTATAGTTACAAAATAAGGTGTTATTTTATTAGTTTTTGAAAAATATTTGCAAAAAATGGATTTATATGAGACATTTGTACTGTCGTAACGTGAAATAATGACAGTGACATTTTGCGCATATTTTTAGTTTATTTGCCAATAAAATTAGCAAAATAGGCGCTAAATCTGTAATTTTGACCGGTAAAGATAAAATTTGAAATATGGAGCAGTTATTGAAAATGAAGTTTTTATAAAAGTGAAAGCCCCCGGTGGTCAGACCAAAGGCTTTCAAGAAATGATGTTGTGGACAGTCATTTCAAAGAGTGATTTTTTCAATCAGGTCGCAAAAGTAGGGGTTTGGAAAACATTTTCAAACCGGCTACTTAAGCGGCTAACTTAACAAAGGCAAATTTGTTGCCAATCATCTCTTCTTTACACCGTCTGCCGGATATAACACCACTACTCCGATAACATATTGTGGCATTTATTAACCCATTTAAATTTTTAAAACAATGGGAAAAAATCAGCATGTAACCAAGCATACCGGTGGTGGTTGGCAGGTTAAAGGCGCAGGCAATGGAAAGGCAACCGCTGTCACAAAAACACAAAAGCAGGCAATTGAAGTGGCAAAAGAAATTGCTAAGAATCAAAAGTCTGAGGTAGTTATTCATGGTACTGACGGCAAGATCAGAGATAAAGACTCTTATGGGAATGATCCCAATCCGCCGAAGGATACTAAGAATTAATGTAGGATTTGCGCCTCCTCTATGTGGGGCGCAATTCTTCTTATTGCAAAAAAGCTAACGTCACTTTTTAATACTATTTAAATGATACCATACAGAAATTTAAACAGAGACTTCGGCGTTTTCTCCTACGAAACAGGAGCAGATTATATACTGGTAATGTTCACAACTGGCCGGGTTTACAGGTATAGCCATCGATATCCAGGAAGTTACCATGTAAGTAATGTAAAGAATTTGGCTGCTCAGGAAGCTTGCTAAACTCATATATCATATGCATGTGAAGTTTTTATGTGATACATAAAAATTAGAAATAAAAATTATTAAAAACAAAAACAATAAAAATGAATTTCATCTTTGAAAATCTTGATGACGCTACAAGGCAGTTAATGTTAGACGAAATAAGACACGACACAGACCGGAATCAATTATATTTTAGTAAGCGATTTAATGAAATAGGGGTTAATATATATGCAAACCTTTTGGTTGATGCAGTAAGTAACGGCAATGAAGAAACATTAGCTGAGTCACTTAAAGAAAAGGGTTGCTTCAAAACTCATGAGGAACGACGTACAAAGTCGGGAGTAACTCTTGCAAAAATCCCAGAAACAGCAAACGCCACCTTAGCTGAGAGTGAATTCAACAGGTTTTACATAAGGGCGCTTTGTTTAAGAGCAAAAGAAAGTGGTCGAAGATTGGAAGTATATCGTGCCAGGGTATCACAGAATCCAAGAACAGAATCGTTAACACTAGTTGGTCAAACGGTAGACGCCGAATCACTTCTTGCTGATTTACGATCAAATGTTGGGATAGATACCGCATTGGGACTACCCCCAGGGCCTAATAGCGGC
>JBCNOR010000067.1:0-12861 GCA_039593785.1 Niabella sp.
TAAAGCATCTTCACCTATCACGCCTTTCATGGCTTCCTGTTGTTGCGCAGCGCCTTCAATTTTATTAAGCATTTCCTGTGCGCCTTCAACCTTCAGTACCTTGCCATACCCGTCAATCAGAAGGGACAGGCTTTGACCTTTCAAGGCTCTGAAAGCGGCGCTCACCTCGTTAGAGCTGTCGGTATCATCGCTGCTCATTTTAACCTGTTGCCCCATAATCTGCATGTCCATATTCAGTTTGTCATAAACAAGGGTCAGCTTTTTATTATTACCTTCTGAAGCGATGCGATAAGTGCTGTTAAGGTTATAATCCATATTCATGTCCATATTTTGGTCCATGATGTTTTGGATCATTTTGGTTTGACTAACCAACGTCACTCCATACTGGCTTCCGTCAGGCGGATTGAACTTTAACGTGTATGCCCGCTGCGCCTGTACTATGGTGGCCAGGACAAAGCTTGTCAACATGCACAGCAAAAGATGCTTTTTCATGAGCGATCTATTTTAATGAACTGATCAGTTTGTTATTTAAAGTTACATAATCCTGGTTGTTGGCTGCATTGGCTAATTCCTTTGATTTTAATGCTGCTTCTTTTGCCTGTGCTTTTTTGCCCAGTTTAGCTAAAGTGCGCGCCTGCTGGTAACGGATCCAGAAAGCGTTTGGTTGTGCTTCCACTGCTTTTGCAAACCATGTTTCTGCTTGTTTCAGGTCTTTGCCGCTTTCGAGGTAATAAAAGGCCGATTGGAAATAGGCAGGTTTATCTGATTTCATAGACTCTTCAATAGAAGCCATGATTCTTGCATCCACATTAGTTTTGATAGGGAGGGTAACGGTTGATTTGTCCCAGCTGATGACCAGGTCGCAGCTTTCGGGCTGGATATTATCAAACTGGATCGTAAAATTTTCAACGCTTGTACCTGAAGGCTTTACTTTAGCAGTTACTCTTACTACATCCTGGTCCTGTTTATAAGCTGCAGGACTCGTAACGTCAGTTTGCTTTGTTATAATCAGTGTCCAGCTGGCGGCGCCGGGAATGCTTAATAGTCCATATTTACCGGCAGGAATTTCTTTGCCCCCGATAATTACGTTATCACCAAAAGTAAGGGTAGTGGCTCCATTGGCACCGGTACGCCAAACAGCGTTATAAGGCACCAGGTCGCCAAATATTTTCCTTCCTTTTTTTACAGGGCGGCTGTAAGACAATTCTACATTGGATAATCCGAACTCCTGTTTAACCGTTTGTGCCGGGCTGGGCGCGGGCATTTTTATCTGTGCATCAGCATAAGATAATGCGCATAAGAATGCGACAGATAGTACAATCTTTTTCATGTGTGGTTGTTTTTTATTTTGACTCGATAAAAGTAGCGAATATCAATGAGCTATGCGCTACAGTACAACATACAACGCACTGAAAGGTTAAGCGATACGAAAAAATAAATCAGCGGAAAGAAGGGTGAAACTGTTCAAGCGTTTTACGTAGGAATTCCTTGTCCAGGTGAGTGTAGATCTCGGTAGTCGTGATGCTTTCGTGGCCCAGCATTTCCTGTACTGCACGCAGGTTGGCTCCGCCTTCTATTAAATGCGTTGCAAACGAATGACGGAATGTATGCGGGGAAACCGTTTTGTTGATACCGGCTTTTTGAACCAGGTCTTTAATGATCAGGAAGATCATCACACGGGTGAGTTTTTGTCCGCGCTTGTTTAAAAAAAGAATGTCCTCATTGCCTGCCTTAACCGCTATATGGTTGCGGATGTTGTGCCGGTAAATATTGATATACTTAGTGGCAGCGTCGCCAATAGGCACCAATCGCTCCTTATCACCTTTGCCGGTTACACGAATATAGCCTACATCCAGGTATAGTTGCGATATACGTAGGTTAACAACCTCGCTCACACGCAGGCCACAGCTGTAAAGGGTTTCCAATATGGCTTTGTTGCGGCCACCTTCGGGTTTACTCAGGTCTATTTGTGCAATAATACTTTCAATCTCTGAAAAGCTTAAAACATCTGGTAAAGTCCGCCTGGTTTTAGGCGCTTCCAGTAAAAGAGTAGGATCTTCGGTTACTATATCTTCTAAAATACAATACCTGTAAAAAGCACGGATACCTGAAATAATACGTGCCTGGGATGTGGCCGTCATTTCCAGTTCGCCAATCCATTGTATAAAAAACTGCAAATCCTGCAGCGTAATTGCTGCAGGATTTTTTTGTATATTTTTTATTTCGAGAAATTGTACCAGCTTATCCAGGTCACGCAAATATGCTTCTGTAGAATTATCTGAAAGCGATTTTTCTAATTGCAGATAAACTTTAAATCCTCTTTTATAAGACTCCCACATTATTACTTAAAAGTAAGTGGATTATTATGGATCACTTCTTTCTTGTCAACGTTGAGTTTAGCGTAAATATTGGTTTTAGTAATATTCACAGAATCAATCAGGCCGTGTACATTGTTATAATCAATATCTGTTACACCCTGGTCGGTCAGCAATTGTTTTGCAGTTTGACCCGTAGCGATGTCTACAACATAAATAAATGTATTGTCGTAATAAGCCACCAGGCCATCTTCTATTTTAAACTTCGGATCAAAATTATTGATCGCGCTGGTATATTTGTCGGTGCTGCCTCCGGCTTTTTCAAAAGGAAGTTTGATTAAAAATCCGCGTCCGGTAGCGCAATCATTAAATTTAAGCCAGGCATATTTTCCTTCAATTATATCGCAGCTGATAAACTGTTTGGACGGCTTCACCGTATTAGGTATAAATTCGCTGAAGATAATGTCCTTAATCAGTCCCATGCCGCCTTTCTCCCAATGGATGGAATCAATCTGGCAATCTTTAAAATTGATACGTACAAAAGGTTTGCCGGCAGCTTCTGATTCAAATTTTATAGGCTCGGTAAGGCAGCTGGTGTCTGAGCAAAAAGGCTTGGACGCTACTTCTTTTCCACCATCTTTACAGCTGATCAGGGCCATGGTGGCGGCAATGCAGGCAATGCTTAAAAATTTCATGTTTTTTCGTTTATTATTGAGTGGGTTTCAAAGGAAACAAACCTACATAAAATTTCCTTCAAACACAACACAATAGATCGATTTCTCCATGCATTGCCAGGCTTAAAGAAACACGTCCTCGAGCAAGAAATACGCCGGTGGAGCGTCTTTTTGAAAGGTGATAGATAAAATATCGTACTGGATCCATCGATGGCCAGGGTTTAAAAAGAGATATTCATCTGCTGCATTTTTAAGAAACCTGAATTTTTTTTTGGTTACGCTGTCTTCGGGATGGCCGTGCAGTGCAGAGCTACGTGTTTTTACCTCTATGAAATGTAGTTTTTTACCTTTGTTGGCAATGATATCAATTTCATAATGAGAATGACGCCAGTTTTTACAAACAATCGTGTAACCTTTGCTTTCAAGAAAAGCAGCAGCGAGGGATTCTCCATTTTTGCCGATGTCGTTATGAATAGCCATGCTTATCTTTACCTGAATTTACTACAATATTTCTATGCAACAATTAGCGTCTTTAACCGGAAGTATTAAACATTACGATTGGGGTGGCACTTCTTACATTCCATCCTTGTTACAAATTGAAAATCCCAACCTGGAGCCATTTGCAGAGTATTGGCTGGGTGTGCACCCACAAGCCGATTGTAAATTAACTCTCGCCAATGAAACGCAGGTGCTGTTAAGAGATTATATTGAAAAGGACCTGCCGGCTGCATTAGGGCTCACTGTTCTGAAACGTTTTGGAAATCTGCCTTATCTTTTAAAAGTGCTGGACGTAAAAGATATGTTGTCGATACAGGTACATCCATCCAAAGCGCAGGCTGCTATCGATTTTGAAAAGGAAAATGAGGCAGGAGTGCCATTGACAGCGCCTCACAGGAATTATAAAGATGCGAATCATAAGCCGGAACTGATGGTGGCGATGAGCGAGTTCTATCTGTTACACGGGTTTAAGCCGGAGGATGAGCTTTTGGCAGTGTTAGACAAAGTGAAGGAGCTGAAAAAATTCAAAACTGTTTTTAAAAAGAATGGTTATGCCGGGTTATATAAACTGTCGATGGAAATGCCGCAGGAGGAAGTGAATGCTTTATTGCAACCGTTGCTGGCGCGCATCATCCCATTATACCAAAATGGCCGGCTCGAAAAAAACAATGAGGACTTTTGGGCGGCAAGGGCGGCTTTGACATTTGGAAGGCCCGGTATTATTGACCGCGGGATTTTTTCGGTATACTTCTTCAACCTGGTACACTTAACAACAGGCCAGGCCATATTCCAGGATGCCGGTGTACCGCATGCTTACCTCGAAGGGCAGAATGTGGAAATTATGGCCAGCAGCGACAATGTATTGCGGGGCGGGTTGACTACCAAGCATATTGATACCGTGGAATTATTAAAGCACACGCGGTGCGAGGCAACCCATCCTAAAATATTGAAGCCGGCTAAAGGCAAATTGGTTCAATCCTACAAAGCGCCTGTCAAAGATTTTACGCTCAGTTCTTACCAGCTGAAGAAAGGCGAAACCATTACAATAGATATTGATACCGCTGAGATATTTTTACTGATGCAGGGACATGTTACCCTGCAGTCGAAGAAAATTAAAGTGGTATTGGCGCAGCCCAATATAACGGCAGCTGCTTTTGCCGGAGCAACAGTAACTGTTAAGGCCCTGGAAGATTCCTGGTTGTTTAAGGCAGCAGCTCGTTAGGTTATTCTTTTTTTACGGTGATGGTTTTTTCGGATTTTTCTACCTGGGGTTTGTTTCGCATGGAAACAAGCTCCCCGTTTTTGAACTCCAGGATATAGTCATAATAAGATGTAGTACCCTTCGGTTCAAAGTATACATAATACAATGTTTCATATAAAACATTATTTTCTGTTTTATTAAAACTCTCCCGGTCTGGTTTTCCGAATTTTGATATTACCTGGGCTTTGGTCATGCCAGGTTGTATATTGTCTGAAGTGAAACTGACATTCTTCAGACCCGCACAGGACATTAAGGCTAACAGCACAAGGGTAAAGTATAAATACAAAGGTTTTAGCATAAACTGTTTTTAAGTAGCTTTCTTTTGTTAGAAAGAAAGATGACGGACATCTCTCATTGGTTGCTTAAGCATAGCTTTGCTTTTTTATAATTGAATCTCTATGACAAAAAAAGAGCGTTATCAGTTTGTGGTGGATTACTTTTCGGTTCATATGCCTGAGCCGGAAACCGAATTGGTTTATGATAATCCTTACCAGTTGCTGGTAGCAGTTATTTTATCGGCACAATGCACCGATAAAAGAGTGAACCTTACCACCCCGTTTATATTTGAAAAATACCCTGACATTCATAGTTTGAGCAAAGCTACTGCCGAAGACGTATTCCCGTTGATAAGAAGCATCTCTTACCCTAACAATAAAAGTAAGCACCTGGTGGGGATGGCACAAAAAGTGGAAACTGATTTTAATGGTGAGATACCCATGACCGTTGATGAACTGGTTACATTACCCGGAGTAGGACGTAAGACAGCCAATGTGATTACCTCGGTTGTAGAGAAACAACCTAATATGGCGGTTGATACCCACGTATTTCGTGTGAGTAAGAGGATTGGCCTGGTATCGCCAAAAGCTTCAACACCGCTGGCCGTAGAAAAAGAGCTGGTTAAAAATATAGAAGCTTCGCTTATTCATAAGGCGCACCACTGGCTGATCTTGCATGGCCGGTATACCTGTATCGCCAGAAACCCCAAATGCCGGGAATGTGGTTTGCAGCAGGCTTGTTTGTGGTTCCAAAAGAACGGTTTGCATTATAATCAGGTCATCTAAAAATGATAAACCAGGCCGATGCTTTCCGGTCTCATTTCTATCTTCATTGAACGGGGTTGATACCGGGTATTATTGCCCGTGCTATTATACGCATCCACGGCTTTTTTGACTTTTTTATTGGCAGAAATACCAAGAGGTATGGATACTGCTGCCAGCCCCACGCCAACACCGCCAATAGCCCAATTGGGTTTTCCGCCTCCCAGGGCTGTTCCCAGCGACCATCCCATCAGGAATCCTCCCGTGTAGCCGAGTATGGTACTCACTGTTGCTGCGGCTTTCGATGATTGATATATACTATAAGCTTCTGGCTTATTTCTAAGTGTATTTTTCAATTGCCTGGATTTAAGCTGTGTTCCATTTTGATAAAAAGTCATTCCTCCGAAGCTTTTCCTGGTTTCGATGGTGTTATTCATTTGGGCCATAGCGCCTGTTGCAATCAGTAATAAGGCAATAATCAGTGTTGTTTTGTACATAGGGTTGGCTATTGATTAATGAATGATTTAAAAATTATAGCGCAGGCCGGCTACACCTTCCACCCTGGTAAGGCTTTCCCTGTTGTCTCCTTCCAGTTGTGTTGTAGCACCGTTTCGGGTTACGTTGGAAAGAGCGCCTCCGTATAAATTAATGTCAATGCCGGCGGATAATCCTTTCACAATTTTAATGTCCATCCCGGTGTTTAAAAGCGTTCCTATGGTACCGCCTTTAATGGTGCCTTCAACGCGGTTGATCCAGCCCTGGTCCCGGTACCCCATATATCCAACACCGATGCCGGAAATCCATGCCGCTTTTTCATTAAAAACCGGCTGTCTGAAGCGATAGGAAGCGCCGATATAGGTTATTTTGATATTGCTTAGGATATCAGGAGACACCCCGGATGCCGCTGTACTAAACAATGAATAGTCTGCGCCCAGGCCGTGGTTGCTATTAAAAAAATAGATCAGTCCTGCATTGAATACAGGCCCCCGGCTGATGTCGCGGAAATACGTGTTATCTGCAGGTTTTTTTCCAAGCCTGTACGCATATCCTCCCGAAACGGCCAGTCTCAGTTTGGAATAATCCGGTTCAAAAATCTGGGCCTGGCTAAGGCAACCGTATATAATTGCAATGGTTAGCAGTAAATATTTTTTAGTCATTGGTTGAAGCGGGTCTTGTTGCAAGACGTTTAGTTCTTCATAAAGATAGGGAGTTTTTTATTTCCTTATTATATCAAATGTATTTTGCCTTTTTTTGCTGGCCTGCTGCCGGTACATCTCATGTTGGAGACCTTATGGCTTACTTTTTGTTTTTAAGTAAGTTATGAGCGACTTTACTATAGTGAACAGGCATACACCCCTATTGTCCTTTGCCTTGCACGATGGCCATCGGATAGATGAAGCACTGTGCGATTACCTTTTATTAGATGAGCAGGAACGTGCGCGGGAAGAAGATCCCTATACCGGCTATATGATTGCTGATCTGCCGGTAACTACTGTGGTGGTTCATACATCGCGCTTCCAGCTCGATCTGAACCGGGTAAAAGAGAAATCGGTTTATGCGAAGCCGGAAGATGCCTGGGGGCTGGATGTATGGAACGGACTTCCACCTGCAGCAATTAAAGCCCTGCATGCACGTTACGACGCATTCTATAATGAGGTCAGGCTTTTAATTGAAGAAACCATAAAAAGACATGGCTACTTTTGTATACTGGATGTTCATTCCTATAATCATCGCCGCGAGAGCCCTTTTAAGAAAGCTGATCAGGAAACCCACCCGGAAATTAACCTGGGAACCTTTTATAATAAAGAGAAATGGTTGCGCCTATGTGATAGCTATAATGCCTTTTTGTCTGAGTCTGGCCGGTCAGGTAATCAAACAGACGCTCGTCAGAATGTTATTTTTAAAGGAGGAGCTTTTGCTCAATGGGTAACAGATCAATTTGGAGACTACGGGCCGGTACTTTCGATCGAGTTTAAAAAAACTTTTATGGACGAGTGGACGGGCATAGCCAGTATACCGCATGTAAATAGTTTGAAGCAGTTGTTACAGTCATCGGTAAGCTTTTTGCAAAAGGAAACAGAAACAAGAACCAGGGATCAGCAATGACGGAAGCCAATCAAAAAATACTGAACCGCCTTCAGGATAAGCTCAAAAAATCGGAGCCGATCCACATTAGTTTGCCCGGTAACGGCCTTATCAAAATAGAAAAACCTGTTCCCTTTCTCCTGGTGTACCGGTTGGGGGAAGGAAAGGATTATTTTCCCAACCGGCTGGGGAAAACAGAGTCAGCCTATTTGATTGCGGAAGATGGCAGTGATGGTCTCATGCGAAAAATTATTCAAACAGTCAGTACTCAATTGACCGACAGGTTTAACGGGTTTTTGATTGTAGAAACCTGGCTTTCTCCCAAAGTATACCAATCTCCTTTTACAATCCATATCAGCCAGAAAAGGGCAATAGATACAGCCAGGAAACTAGACGCCGAGCTCAATAAAATACCTATTCCTTCCTGGGGTAAGACCTCAGTGATCAAAAAACAGCAGGAACCTGCTGCTCCGGCGGCAATGCAACCCCTGTTAAAAAAAGAGTACATAGAAAAGCATGGTATTACTTTTATTGGGCTTGAAATAGCGCCGGTTTATGTAAATGAAGCCACCGGCAAACCGTACCCTTTGTTTTTACGTGAGCTGAGAGCCAGTTACAGTAAGGCATTGCGGAAAAGCTTTTTCGAGTTTATACGTTTGCAAACCTCGTTTATTGCTTCTCATTTTCAAATGTTGGGTACTACCATTATCGATGATAAAGCGCGTGAAATAGACAGGGAGCTCGCGGCCTATACCAAGCTGTTCGATTTCCTGATGTTGGTGACTCCCATTAATGCGGATGCTGCCTGGGCCGATTTTGAGAAAGCTAATTATGCCCGCGACCCTGTATTTCATTACCGGCCGATGCCGGTAGATCCGGAGCTGATCAAAAGAAAAATATACAACCTGCCTATTGAAGAAATAACAGATCCCACCATTGCTTTTTTATTTCGGGATAAAAGAAAAGAAATAGACCGCATGCTGAATATGATGCAGGAACGGGAGAAGCATGATTTTTTGCTGAGCAGCTTGCAGCTATTTGGTCCGGTTAGCGAACAGCTGCTGGATGTTGCTAAAGCGTTGCTGGTAGCTGTGGATGCCGGAAATGAAGCCGCCGGCGAAGCAAAAAGATTAACCGCAGCAGAGTTTGCTTTGATGGCTCAGAAAGAATTGAAATGGCTCCGGTCTCAGGATAGCAGCATATCCTCCAATGTGCGTATTGCGGATGATATAGAAGGAATATTGGTTTCCAAGGGTGTATTGAATATTAATTCTGGGTTTGGTATTTCAAAAAAAAGAGCACAAGCCCTTCTGCAACATGAAATTGGCACACATGTGGTAACATACTATAACGGCAAGGCGCAGCCACTTGAACTGTTTTCGATTGGAGTACCTGGTTATGAAGAATTGCAGGAGGGATTGGCGGTATTGGCTGAATATATGACAGGAGGATTAACGGCAAGTCGTATGCGCACTTTGGCGGCGCGGGTAGTGGCCGTACAGGAAATGATCAGTGGTAAATCGTTTGTGGATACTTTTAATTTACTTTCTGATAAGTATGCATTTGCTCCACATTCGGCATTTAATATCTGTATGCGGGTGTATCGCGGGGGAGGACTTACAAAGGATGCGGTTTACCTGAAAGGATTTCTGAATATTATAGACTATATCCGGAAAGGAAAAGACCTTAAACACCTGTTGATTGGAAAAATACGCGAGGATTATTTGCCCGTAGTACAGGAGTTAATTCACCGGAATATTCTTTTGGAAGCACCTGTAACACCCCGCTTTTTACAGGGAGATTTTTTGGCAAAGCTCGAAACGATCAAAAAAGATGGAAACATTTTTAAAATGATTCAACAATAAAAAACGATATATGCGTATAGGTTTTGTTATTAATGATTATGACCGTGAAGAACCCTATTTCACCACTACCCGCCTGGCGCTGCAGGCGTTGCAAATGGGACACGACGTGTATTATATAGCGGTGGAGGATTTTAGCTATACCGCATCCGGGCAAATGGGCGCGCACGCTAAAAAAGCACCGGCAAAAAAGTTTCGCAGCCCGCAGGTTTTTATGGAAGCTGTTTTTAAGGTCGATAAAAAACTGATCGAATCGAAAGACCTGGATGTGCTAATGCTGCGTAATGATCCGTCGGCAGACCTGGACGACAGGCCCTGGGCGCAGTACTCCGGTATTGTATTTGGACAATTGGCAAAGAAAAACGGCGTATTGGTTTTGAATAATCCCGATACGCTGGCAAAGGCCACCAATAAAATGTATTTTCAATATTTCCCCGAGATCATAAGGCCCGAAACTATTATTACCCGCAGCCTTGCCGAAATAAAAAGTTTTTACGCAGCCCATAAGAAGAATATTGTTTTGAAGCCACTGCAGGGATCTGGTGGTAAGAACGTATTCCTGGTAAATGAGCAAAACCAGAATCTAAACCAGATTGTGGACGCCATAGGTCGTGATGGTTATATTGTTGCCCAGGAGTACTTGCCAAAAGCCAGTAAAGGAGATATCAGGTTATTCCTGTTAAACGGGAAGCCAATCGAAATTGATGGTAAAGTAGCTGCCATCCATCGTACCCAGGCGGGTGGGGATATCCGCAGTAATATACACCAGGGAGGCTCCGTGTCACAGGCTAAAATAACCCGCAAGATTTTTGATATTGTGGATGCGGTAAGTCACAAGTTGGTAAAGGATGGGATGTTCCTCGTTGGCCTCGATATTGTGGGCGACAAAGTTATGGAGGTAAATGTGTTTAGTCCCGGAGGTATGGGGCATGCCTGTCGGCTGAATGACGTTAATTATTTTGAGGAAGTGATTAAAGCTATTGAACAGGAGCTGGATTAAGATACCGCTGGTACCGCTTCGAGTTTTGCCAGTTTGAATTTAGAGATATTTTCCTGCTTTTTTGCTTTACAGGTAAGCAGATGGGGGTAGTCGATCTTTACCCTTTCCAGGTCCATAATATAGTGACCATTATTGCTGGTAGTTACATCTACCTCGTAATGATCTCCTTCATGCTTCAATAAATGTGTATGAATTTCAAAGTCTATATCATAATTCTGCAGGTGCTCTCGTAAATGGCATTCAATAGCCTGCTCATAAAAGGACCGGCGCGATACGCCCCTGAATTTATTTTTATAGATTTTTCGTAAAAGGGTTCTCACCATAATATGACCAACGTCTTCAACCGCCACGTGTCCATAATATATACCAAAAGGCATAGCGATAACATTGGCAGCAAAACGGTCGCCGCCCACATGGGTGCATTCCCAAACATTGACATCAGCATTAAAGGATTCAAAAAACTTAAATACCGGGAAACCGAATTTAGCGCAGCATTTATCTTTTTTGCCATTGGTGCAGATCACGAAAAAAGGATCGGTTTGCCATTGGGTATCGGCTGACGCGATATGATCCGCCAGGCGAACAGAGCTGACTTCATCAACAGTTGTTTGAATGGTGAAATACCTGCCGGCCTTGCTGTCAACAAAGGAAATCTTACAATCTTTAAAATTGGTCTTTTTGTTACGGATGAGTAGTACCTTGCCGCGCAAACTTTTAGCTAGTTGCTGGATCTCCCTTAACCAATCCTTATTAAAATGTGCTTCGATTATTTTTTCGGGAAAAGGGTTTGCATGTTCAATTAAGATGAATGCACCGGCATTGGCCGCAGTGCCGGCCAGTTGTTCTTTAAAATACCTCGACGCGGCACTGCAGAAAAATACCTCTTTTTTAATATCGTTGTCCAAATAATAATACTTTACAATTCGTCAATATAAACAACACCCTCCGTGATTAGTTGAGTAGCCAGTCCTTTTACAGCTTCTGTATCGCCAGGCAGGTCCTTTAAAGTAAATTTTTTTTGGCTGAAGATATAATCAACTGCGGGTTTCATTACTTCAGGGAATTGAATGGCTTTACCCAGCAAATGTAGTTCATACCCCGGTTCTTTTTTCACAAACTGGAAAATCACGCCTTCGTTTAAAGCCAATGCAGTGTCGGCGGACAGCTTGCTGATATTCCGGATGCTTTCGAAATAATTGTGAACAGGCTGTGGCTGTGCCGAATGATAGCTTTTATTGAGGCGCTCTATGCCTTTATCAAAATTAAGACCTGATAATTTCTGACGCAGGTTTTCTGTTTTTTCCCTGATCAGCTCAGTCAGGTCGCCTTTCCAGAACGGAACCGCTTCCCTGAACTCTTTAAACTCTTCCAGCTGCGGGAATATTTCGTTGAAATACCTGGCCCAGGTAAATGAAAGTATGCCAATGGTGATGTGAGACGAGATGCCATCGTCTGCCATAGCATCATGAACATAGCCACGGGGCACATATAGAAAATCACCGGGACTAAGCTGTATGGTTTGGATCGGTTCTTTCTTATAGTCTTTGCTTACAAAAGACTGGTTCTTGGTAGGAAGCTCTTTTTCAAATCCATACAAATGCCAGGTTTTAGTGCCCGATATCTGCAATACAAAAACATCGTGGGTGTCCCAGTGAGGGTTAAAGCCCTGCGATTTATTAGGAGTAATGTATAAATTAGCCTGCACCGGTGAATTGAATTTCTGGGAAAGTTCCAGGCTACAGTGCGACAGGTTATTAAAGTAACGTTGCCCTGCCTGTATCACAAACGTTGCACCGTTGTTAAAAAGAGAAAAGGCTTTGTCTGTATTGATAATACCATCTTTGCGGTGATGGCCAATGGGCGTGCTTTTTAATGTATACTCACCATTGGGAATTTCCTTCCCGTTCTTTACTATACGAACCGATGGGTAGAAAATGTCCTGCCGTTCCAGGTAATTGGATATTTCACGGGGTGTTAAAATGTCCTGGTAGTATTGTTCATCATTTCTTTTAATATGTAAGATGTCCTTTTCATGATAAGTGTTGAAAAAATCATCTACACTATAAGGCGCTATAATTTTATCGAAAAAATAGTTCATCGTATTTAATTAGGGATACGCCCGTCTGAAT
>JBCNOR010000670.1:0-2756 GCA_039593785.1 Niabella sp.
TGTCATTTCCACCTTCACCGGTATTCTTAAAATGGCGTTTGCCAGGGTTAAGATCTCGGGAGCCATGGTAGCTGAAAAGAACAGGTTCTGGCGGTCAGCCGGCAACAGTTTTAGTATTTTGTTTACATCGTGAACAAATCCCATATCGAGCATGCGATCTGCTTCATCCAAAACAAAAAAATCAATATGATCCAGTTTTATAAATCCCTGGCTGATGAGGTCTAATAAACGCCCTGGTGTAGCAACCAGTATATCTATACCGGCAGCAAGCGCAGTTATTTGTTTGTTTTGATTAACCCCACCAAAAATAACCGTGTTTCTTAAATGCAGGTGTCGGCCATAAGCATCCAGGCTGTCGCCGATTTGGATCGCCAATTCACGTGTAGGTGTAAGAATGAGAGATTTTATATTTCGTTTTCCTTTTTCCTGTTGCCTTTTAGAAAGTATCTGTAAAATAGGAATGGAAAAAGCAGCTGTTTTCCCGGTTCCGGTTTGTGCGCAGCCTAGCACGTCTCTACCTTCGAGCAGTAATGGAATGGCCTGTGTTTGAATGGGAGTAGCTGTTGTATAACCTTCTTCTTCAATTGCCTGTAAAATAGGGGCAATTATATTTAATTCTTTAAAATTCATCTTGTTGTGTACCTGACCAGCCTGTAAGTTGTGGGGTGGGATAGGATTTGTTATTTAGTTGGATTGTGGATCAAAATCCTGCAAAGATACTGGTTTCTGAGCTTATAATGCATTTGAAGCCGTAATGATTCCCAGGCCATGGTTTTAAACCGTGGCCTGAGATTCATTACGGAAATCGTAATCCTACTCACCAGCCCCGGTGTCGAATCCATATAATTTCAGGAGCTCGTTATACTCGTTATCAAAGGTTTTCTTTTGATGATGAACTTTTTGATTTTGGATGTACTTAAAAACCTTGTCAAGGATTGACTCTGAAACAGAGTAAGCAGCATAACCTGTTTGCCAGGCAAATTTTTCATTAATCGGATCGTTCTGGTTGATATAATGAGAGCTACCTCCTTTAACCTGTTTGATAACGTCAGCTACCGACTTTTCACGATTAAGCATAAACAGGCAATGAATATGATCGGGCATACCATTGATGATTTTTACAAAGCAGCCTAATTCTCTCAACAGTTCACCCAAATAATCATGTAAAAGTGGTTCGATTTTAGGTTTGATTAATAAGGCACGTTCTTTAGTACTCCATATAGCGTGTACCCAGATTTTGGAAAATGAGTGTGACATGATTCATAAGTTTAAGCGTGTAATAAAGGTAGCTAATAATTGTATAGAAACAATTTCGATAATTTCCCCAGGCCACGGTTTAAACCGTGGCCTGGGGAAATTCTAACCGGTATATCTTTTTTACAATTTCCCGTATTCAAACACAATGTTGCAGAATATTTTTACGCCGTTTTGCAACAGCGCATCCGAAACAATAAAATCCGGTGTGTGATGGGGCGGGGCTTTGGCCGGATCGTTTCCTTTGGGCATACCTCCATAATATAAAAATACTGCTGGCGCTTTCGTTCCATAGTAAGCAAAGTCTTCTGCACCAGTAACCCATTTGGTTTCCTGCACATTTTCTTTACCTACTGCTTTTTCCAAAACGGGTACGATCTTCCGGGTCAGGTCGATATTGTTATAAGTAACGGGCGTGTTTTTATTAATACTCACTTCAACAGTAGCATTATTAGCAGCTGCTACATTTTCTGCAATGTGTTTCAATCGCCTGTGAATGTCGTCCTGCATAGCTGTATCAAATGTTCGTATGGTGCCTGCCATCTCCAGCTCTTCCGGGATGATATTGTTGCGTACTCCTGAGTTGATCTTACCTACCGTGAGCACTACCGGGGCCTTGGTAATATCCTGTTGGCGACTTACAATTTGTTGAAGACTATTAATGATCTGGGCTCCCGTAGCAATGGGATCTACACTTGACCAGGGTTGTGCTCCATGACTTTGCTTACCTTTTACTTTAATGGTGAACCAATCACTGGCAGCCATAAATGGTCCCGGTTTATAAAACACTTTTCCTTCTTCGATCCAGCTTTCGATATGTAAACCAAATACGGCGTCCACTTTGGGATTATCCATAACACCTTCTTTGACCATCAGTTCCGCGCCACCTTCTTCACCGGGAGGAGGGCCTTCTTCAGCAGGCTGAAAGATAAATTTAACAGTGCCCGGGATATCTTTTTTCATAGATGCCAGGACCTCAGCGGTACCCATTAATATCGCAACGTGCGCATCATGGCCGCAGGCGTGCATTACGGCCACTTCTTTTCCCAGGTATTCTCCTTTCGCTGTTGATTTATAGGGTAACTCATTTCTTTCCAAAACCGGCAGGGCATCCATATCTGCTCTCAAAGCTAATACAGGACCGGGTTTGCCTCCTTTTAATATGCCTACTACACCTGTTTGAGCTAATGTGTCTGCTTCTATACCCAGTTTTCTCAAATGTTCCAATACATATTGCTGTGTTTTAAATTCCCGGTTGCTTAGCTCGGGGTTCTGGTGAATATGTCTTCGCCATTCTACCAGCCTGGGTTGTACTGCCTGCGCTTTGTTAGCTATAGACTGTGTATGATTTTGTCCTACGATTACTGTAGTGAAAAAGAAAAAGGCAACGGAAAATATAGTTTTTCTCATTGCCCTAAGTTAATTTAAAATTATTGGTTTATTGCACCGTTTCCAATCCCCAGTTATTTCCTTTATCTACAGCTGGTACACCTTCTATCACC
>JBCNOR010000671.1:0-2743 GCA_039593785.1 Niabella sp.
TAACTGTTTCAGGTCGATATGTAAATAGATCTGATCTCTTTTTACCAGCTCGCCTGAATGATACTGATGCTTCTCCGGCGCCGGGTCCAGGTCGTCTATGCTATATGGCAAAGCCGAAAATGAAAGCAGGCTATCGGCAAAACTTACCTGGATACCCTTTCCATTTTTATTAGTCAGTGTAAACCAGCGGACATCCGTTTTGTTACCGCTTTCCTGGGGACGGGCATATGGAAAATATTGCTGATCCAGCTGCTGACGATATATTCCTACTTCACTCGCATATTTCCTGTCCCAGTAGTTTTCCCAGGGTCCTCTTCCATACCATTGTATGCTGCTGAACTGCTTATTCACGGTAAGGTCGTTACCTAAACGCATGATAGTTTTTGGGCCGGAACCATCAACGGTGAAGTTATTGGCCACATGAATGGAGCCATCGCCATACACTGTAAATATTTCGCTTATACCGGCTTTTCCTTCCAGTATATTTTTGGTAATACTGATTTTATACGCACCGTTGCCGATCTGCTCCGTTGTAACATTGGCTACACCACTTTTGTCATATGCATCTTTCCAGGCGCGCAGGGATTGATTTAAGCCGGCCCCGATATCATTATCCGTTGCAGCCCTGTAAAAACCAGGCCGGGGGCCGTTCTCCAGCACCGGTACATCCCCAATAGTGTAAGAAGAAAGTATGCCTTTCTCCGTGTCAAACACCACCTTAAAATTCTTGCCGGTTAAGGTGAGCCAATTACCAGCTTTCGACTCACGGATAGCTCCCTTAAGATTTACAGGTTGGGCAGCCACAGGCTTTCCTGCATACGCAATCTGGTCATAGGCCAGCTCATAACCTTTTTCCAGCAGAGGCTCCGCTGTTTTTAACCGGTAATACACATTCAAAAAATACTCCTTACCATCTTTGGGCTGGCTTTTCACAGGCAGGTCAATATCTATATTCTTCCCCGGCTGAATATCCAGATTATTTACCGTTCCTTTTTCCACCGGCTTTCCATCTTCCAGCAGTTCCCAAAACAACTGGATATTATCTGTGCCCCGGAAAAAATAAGTATTGGCAATGTTGATGCGGTTATTGGCTATATATTTTGTTTTAATAAACTGGTGCACTTTTTTTAATTCAACCGCCATGGGTGTTAATTCGCGGTAAGCCGTCACCACCCCTTTTACACAAAAATTGTTATCACTGAAATCTTCATTAACCGGACCTGTTAATGGGAAATCACCCCCGTAAGCCATAATACGTTTGCCATTTTTAACAGTATCGAACGACTGGTCTATCCATTCCCAAACATAACCGCCCTGCGCACCGGGTGTCGATTCTATGGCGTCCCAGTACTCCTTAAAATTACCAAGGCTATTGCCCATGATATGCGCGTACTCGCTCATAATAAGCGGCCGCTGATCTTTAGCTTTTCCCCAACCTGCTACCCAATCGGGCGAAGGGTATTGAGGACAAATCACATCAGTATTATAATCGCGCTCCGCACGTTCATACTGTACAGGCCTGGTGTCTTTTTTTCTAAGCCACTCATAAGCCTCATACATATTTACTCCGTTACCGGCTTCGTTGCCTAATGACCAGGTTATAACCGAAGGGTAATTTTTATCGCGCTCATACATCCTGGTTATTCTCTCCAGGTGCGGCATACGCCATTGCTTGTCGTTCGCGAAGGTATATTCGAGATCATAGTATCTTCCATGCGATTCAATATTGGCTTCATCTATCACATACAATCCATATTCATCGCATAGTTCCATCCAGTAAGGATCGGGGGGATAATGTGAATGTCTTACGGCATTTACATTCAGCTTCTTCATCATTTCCATGTCCTTCAACATATCCGCCTTAGTCAAAGTATGACCTGTTTTAGGATTATGCTCATGCCGGTTCACACCCTTAAAAAATACACGTTTACCATTTACCAGGAAATCCCGCCCTTTGATCTCCACCGTTCTGAAGCCCACACGCACCGGTATCACCTCTGTCACAGTACCGGCTTTATCTTTAAGAGACAAATACAAAGTGTACAGGTAGGGCATTTCAGCAGACCATGCATTTACAGCGGGTATAACACCTCCCAAAGAAACATTGGTTTTATAACGGCCTAATACCGTTTGCACTTTATCATCACGCTTCCTGAATACTTCCTTTCCCTTTGCATCTACCAGCTGAAGATCAATATAGAAACTATCCGGTTTGGAATGCAGCGTTTTTATGTCTGTCTTATAGCTGTTTACTTCGATATCCACCTGCAGTTGTCCATCGGTATAGTTATTAACCAGTCCGCTCTGCACCTTAAAGTCTCGTATATCCAGTTTAGGCGTAGCATATAAATATACGTCACGTTCGATACCCGAAATGCGCCACATGTCCTGGCATTCCAGGTAGCTGCCATCACTCCAGCGATACACTTCTAACGCGATCGTATTATCTCCTGCTTTTATATATTTTGTAATATCAAATTCCGCTGCCAGTTTGCTATCCTCGCTATAACCCACTTTTTTTCCGTTCACCCAAATAAAGAATGCCGATTTTACCGCACCCAGGTGAATAAATACCTGGCGTCCATCCCAACCAGCAGGAATAGTAACTTTTTTACGGTAAGAACCAACGGGGTTATTATCAGCAGGGATATCAAAAGGAGGGTTCATTCTTGCGCCTGTAAGCCTGCGCCCGGCAAACTCGTAAGGATGGTTTACATAAATAGGTAAGCCATATCCGTTTAAC
>JBCNOR010000672.1:0-2739 GCA_039593785.1 Niabella sp.
ACTCCGAAATTATTGGCTGCTGCTTTTAGCTTTCCATAAGCTGCTGTATTGTAAGCAGCGTTGGAACTGTCTTTGAGATTTGATAAAGCAGCTCCATTCAAACTGCCAGGCGATCCGTTTACGGTATGTACTACATTAACGGCATCTTCGTTATACAGGTAAGAAAAAACCGTCCTTATATTTGGGAAATAAGCGGCTCCATATTTTAAGTGGTTAGTGATGCCATCTCTGAATGCTTCAGCAGCGGTTGAAACATCGCCACTTGTAAGCAGGCCCGAACCGGTATGATGCAGATCCATTATGCTAAACCGATCCTGTAAAAGATTGCATTGAGCCAATGCATCATTTTGCAACGTGTAATACTCAGACTCGTCCATATGCTGTCCCTCGGGAAAAACAATCAATGTAGGTTCGTCTTCTTTAGCCAGTGCAGACAAGCCCGCACTCATTTCGGCCAACGATAGCTGATCACCGAGATTTGCTTTGAAAGCCCCTACTGAAACGATAAAGCAAGGACCACCTCCGTTAGCGAAGTAAGACTGAAGGGCGTAATACATATTGTGTTTTGACGCAGCGCCATTAAAAGCTACCGATATAGTTTCTTTTGTTATCACACTGCCAGTTTGTTCCTGCACCAATGTTACCTCCAGGTTATCCTCGTTGGCAGCCTTTCCAAAAAAGGTTTCATATTCCAGCAAAGAAGTAATGCGGGTTGGGTCATTGGTAAGGCTTGCATTATTTCTGTCAAGCGCTTTTTGTGTATAACCAATAAACGCTGGTATGGCGGTTTCTACCTGTGCAATAGAAGGCGGCAACTTGGGGATCTCTTCTATATATACACCGGGACTTTTATAATCTGGCATAACATTGTGTTTTTAGGTTCTAAAATATTGGTTGGTTTATAAAATTGTTTGCTGGTACTTTTGTGTTTGAATATGTATTTCTTCTATAAGTGGCGCTTCTCTTAAAGCCTTTCTTTCTGATATGGTAACCATTCTCACCTTATACAGTACTGATGGAATTTGCCTGCCTCCTAATGAACCCCATAAATGATTGACCTGCTCGAAGGATAAAGAATGTAATTCCAAAACAAGTCTCAGTGAACTGTTCTCCGGGTTGGATAAATCGTTCAATGGCGCCGGCAAATTAATGGTTGAGGAAGCAGGTGTAAATACCGATTTTCCCTGGAAAAATTTTATAGCTAACGAAAGACGTTTTAATGCCAGCAGGTAACCATTGTTGGGTGGTGTTCCTGAATTGAAATTGGCCGACACCAGTACGTAAAGATTCAGGTAGACCGGTGGGTTTTCATAAATAGCGGCTGTTTCATTTTTCTGGTAAACCTGCGCATTCTTCAAAGAGTTTTCCTGTTCTATATTCACCAATGCAATAACCAGGCTTTCCCGAAGTAAATCATCTTTATCAGAGCCCAGCAAACCGATATTCTCTATTACCACAGAAGCCGGGTCGCCATGGGCTGTCATATATGAAGACAATTCTTCGCGAAGTAATATGAGGGCGTTTTCTATCATTGGTTTTAGTGTCCAGGAAAGGTTGTCTCCAAATAACGATGCTTAATAACGAGACACGCTATCTCTGATTTATTGTTACACTAAGGTAGACTATTGAAACGCCAAAAAAATACCTAGATCGGGTGATGGCTTTAAAGCGGATGGTTAGAGCGAAGGTGTACAGCGGGTTTCATTAACCGGATGCAAGAAATAATTATGAATGAACAGGTGTAAATAATTTGATCTTTTAATATTTTAGTAGTACTGTTTTCAGATTAAAGCTTTCAATCAAACGCTGTCTATGAAAAGGTTTCTCAAATATTTGTTGGTGATCGTTCTTGTTCTGCTTGCTTTTTTTATTATTCAGAATTATCCGGTTTCGTCTGTCGCCAAAAGCCTGCCCCGTTATTCTGATACCTTAAACCTGAAACGGAATTTTGACCTGATACTGAATACCGATCAACCACGTCATTATAAGAATGTGGCCGTTTTGGATACAGTTGCCGAAAGAATCCGGAATGAATTTTCCAGGTATACAAACCGTACCGGTATGCAGGAATACCAGGTAGAAAATAACATTTACAAAAACGTTTTTGCATCATTTGGTCCGCAGGATGCCGAAGTGATTATTATCGGCGCTCATTACGATGTTTGCGGAGAACAAGATGGCGCAGACGATAATGCCAGTGGCGTGGTAGGTATCCTGGAACTGGCCAGGCTTTTGCAAAAGCAGCCGCTTCAATACAGGATTGACCTGGTGGCTTATACATTGGAAGAGCCGCCTTTTTTCAGAACAGCGCAAATGGGCAGCTATGTACATGCCAAATCGTTATTTGATAAAAAGGAACCGGTTAAAGGAATGCTTTCCCTGGAAATGATTGGGTATTATTCTGATGAGCCAGGTTCTCAAACCTATCCTGTTGGATTGATGAAATGGGTGTATGGAGATAAAGGCAATTATATTACCCTGGCAAGGAACTCTTTTAGTGGAAGCTTTGCCAACCAGTTTAAAAAACTGTATTTCGAGAATAATTCTATAGATGCCAAATCCTTCAGAGCACCGGGTTTTGTAGGTGGAATTGATCTCTCCGATCACCGGAATTATTGGAAATTCGGATACAGTGCCTTAATGGTAACCAATACAGCCTTTTTCAGAAACCATAATTATCACCAGATCTCCGACCGGCTAGCGACGCTTGACTTAGCGAAAATGGGATTAACCATTGAC
>JBCNOR010000673.1:0-2694 GCA_039593785.1 Niabella sp.
CCTATATGGACGATGGCTGGACAGTAGCTACCCGCGATGAGCAGCCCTCTGCACACTTTGAGCATACCGTAGCGGTGAAGAAAGGCCAGGCCGATCTTTTATCCAGCTTTGCCGGTATTGAAAAGGCAGAGAAAGCAAATAGTGCATTGAATACTAATTACTAATAAATACACAATAATTAAGCGCTGTTAATGCGGCCGCACCGGGGAAAGTGGAAAAATGAGGGCTTATGCGCGGAAAATATTGATTATTCAGCATTAATAACAATTAATTTCGTGATTTTTTTAGATTTCAAAAGATAAATGCTATCTTTGCAGTCCTAAAAATTTTTATGGCAAAACAGGCACTCATTAAACAGGATGGAATTATACTGGAAGCCTTGTCAAACGCTATGTTCCGTGTAAAATTGGAGAATGGGCATGAGATTTTGGCTACCATTTCTGGAAAAATGAGAATGCACTATATAAGAATTTTGCCCGGTGATAAGGTAGGAGTGGAAATGAGCCCATATGATTTATCAAGAGGAAGGATCATCTTCCGGTACAAATAAAGAATAGGGTAGCAGGGCAAAAGGAACAGCAGGATCATTTTCAGATAAGATATCAATAACTAGACTTATAACTTTTAACTTATGAAGGTAAGAGCTTCCATAAAGAAGAGAAGTGCAGATTGCAAGATAGTGCGTAGAAAGGGGAAATTGTTGGTGATCAACAAAAAGAATCCTCGCTTCAAGCAACGTCAGGGATAATCGTATTCTAAACTCAACAACGTTAAATTAAAATAGCAATATGGCACGTATAGCCGGTATAGATCTTCCTAAAAATAAAAGAGGAGAAATAGGCCTCACCTATATCTTTGGTATAGGCCGTTCTACCGCCCAATACATCCTGACCCAGTCAGGGATCGACTTTAGCAAGAAAGTAAAGGATTGGAATGATGATGAGCAGGCTGCCATCCGTAACATTATCAATGCTGAGATCAAAGTAGAAGGCCAGCTGCGCTCTGAAGTGCAGATGAACATCAAGCGCTTGCTCGATATCGCCTGCTACCGTGGCTTACGTCACAGGAAAGGCTTACCGGTTAGAGGTCAGCGTACCCGTACCAACAGCCGCACCCGCAAAGGTAAGCGTAAAACAGTGGCCGGTAAGAAAAAGGCACCGAAGAAATAATCTTGACATCACAAATAACAAGTTCCGTTTTCCAATGGTGAGATACCTGGTAAGTGGAACCTGGCAATTGGAATCTGGAATTATAAATTATTATGGCAAAAGCAACCAATACAAAAACTGCTGCTAATAAAAAGAGGGTAGTTAAAGTAGACAACTACGGAGATGTACATATCTCTGCCAGTTTTAACAATATCATCGTAAGCATTACCAACAAGCACGGTCAGGTAATATCCTGGTCTTCTGCAGGTAAAATGGGCTTCAAGGGTTCTAAAAAGAACACTCCGTATGCCGCCCAGTTAGCTGCTTCCGATGCTGCTAAAACTGCCTTTGATGCCGGTCTGAAAAGAGCTGACGTGTTTGTAAAAGGCCCCGGTGCCGGTCGTGAGAGCGCAATCCGTGCTATATCTAACTCCGGTATTGAGGTTAACATGATCAAGGACGTTACACCTTTACCGCACAACGGTTGCCGTCCTCCCAAGAAAAGAAGAGTATAGGTATTACAATATCCAAATTCCGGGTTCCAGGTTCCGATATACGGGATCTGGAATCTGGATTTTGGAGTTTATATTGTGATCAGCATAAATTAAATTGGGTGTATGATCAGGTTTAAGATTTTTTAAAGATCATACATCGTAACTAAAAAATCTAACAAAGAAAAAACATGGCAAGGTACACAGGACCAAAGACCAAGATCTCCAGGATTTTTGGCGAACCCATTTTAGGTAATGGTAAGTATTTAGGTAAGAACAGCAACCCTCCCGGTCAGCACGGTGCAACCCGTAAGCGTAAACAGCTGGGCGAGTATGCACTGCAGCTGCGCGAAAAACAAAAGGCAAAATACACTTACGGTGTGCTGGAACGCCAGTTTGCTAACCTGTTTGATGAAGCAAACCGTCGTAAAGGCGTAACCGGTGAAGTATTGATCAAATTGCTGGAAGCCCGGTTGGATAATACCGTGTTCCGCTTAGGCATCGCCCCTTCCCGCCCTGCTGCCCGTCAGCTGGTATCCCACAAACACATCACCGTTAACGGCCAGGTAGTGAACATCCCTTCCTTCCAGCTGAAACCCGGTGATATCATTGGCTTAAAACCCAAAACAGCCGGTAATACCGCTTTAACCAGCGTTATCCGTGGTAAGAACCCCAAATTCAGCTGGCTGGACTGGAACGAAAAAGAAAACAGAGGTACTTTCATAGCCTATCCCGAAAGAGAGAGCGTTCCTGAGAACATTAAGGAACAGCTGATAGTGGAATTGTACTCTAAATAATAAACTACTAAACTTCATATAGCAATGGCAATTCTAAATTTCCAAAAGCCTGATAAGATCGTTTTGCAGAAGTCAACAGACTTTGAAGCACAATTCGAGTTTCGGCCGTTAGAACCTGGTTACGGCGTGACCATCGGTAATGCGCTGCGTCGCGTACTGCTGTCATCCCTGGAGGGCTATGCCATTGTAGGAATAAAGATAGAAGGTGCAGACCACGAGTTTGCCACCCTGAAAGGTGTTACCGAAGACGTTACCGAG
>JBCNOR010000674.1:0-2691 GCA_039593785.1 Niabella sp.
GTCTCGGGCCGATCGCATCTTTGATTTCCTGTGAGGAAAGGGGCATCCATTGCTTTCTTTGCGAAAGCTGCTCCAGGCATTGACCCAGTAATAATACCCTGGAAAAACAGGTGGCATATTCCAGTTAAGTAAACTGGGGCTGTAGTTTTTCTCTTAAAGGATTTTTTACTTTAAGTCCCAGTCGGGCAGTTTTGATGAGTTCTTGGATCAGCCTGGATAATGTTGAAATATCCGACCTTGAGGCAGAGCTACTTTTTAATAATATGGTCGGTTATAATAACACCTACTTCATCTTTTTCAGTGCTACAGACAGGTTAAAACCAAAAGAAACATTATCCTGCCAAAAATTGTCGATATCTTTTTCAAACAGCTTTCCGAGCTGGAAGACCGGTTGAATCCATATAGGCGTGCCATCTTTGATTTGTACCGGTACATAGAGGCCCAGCCTGGCGCCGTAATTATCTTTATTAGGGTCATTACAACCTCCTCTTAAGGCAATTTCAAAACCGAAATTACTTTTGCTCCATAAAAATATAAACGGGATTTCGGTGCGTATAGCCACCTTTGATGAAGCGATCTCAGGGTATCCCTTGCTTTCCAGTACCTGCCGTACAAGGGTGTCGCCTGTAAGCGGTGTATACCGGGCGATTGTTATCTGGTTACTTTCATCAAACTGACGGGCATAGCTAAAGGTAGTGATGGGAGACAAAGTCCATTGTATCTGCCTGCTATAACGTATAAGACGGGTATAGGTGTAGCCGACGCTTCCTGACGCAAAATGATCGTTATGTGATCTTAGGTAATTATCTTCCGGTAAGTCATAATCTATGATTTGGTAGGGTTTGTTATTGTAGTTCACTTTAAAGGTCCACCATTGCAGGCTTATGGCGTTATAAGGTATATTCATTTGAAGCGTCTCAGCCTTCGCCAGGTAGTTCAGTTTCCGGATGCGTTTGGCTACCTTGTGGTAATCTTTATAATGGGCGATACAGGTATCTACTATCGCCTTTTGTTGTTGCGTGCTAAGTTTTCCGAAATGTTTCGGAAGTATAGATAAGGCCAGAAGTGTATCCTGGGATGTCTTACCTTTACTTATTATTGTTTGTACATCATAGCCCCCGGTTAAGGTTTTCAGTTCTTCTTCCGTTTTACGTTCAATTTGCATAGCGAACTTCAAATTTTCCTCAAGTGTAGCCAGGCTTTGCCGGATATATCGGATGGTGGCGTTCACTTGCAACAGGTCGGTGGTATCCTGCTCATTTAGCGGCTGGCTTCTGATCTGATTGAGATGGACTATACCTGCTTTCACGAGTTGTTTTTGTGCAGGTGCGAAGTCGGTAGTTCCCAGTGCGGGAAAATAATTGAAAGTAAGTCCTGCCGTGAGTGTTTGATGGTACCGGCCCTTTTTGAAAACGGATGAAAATTTATCGTCACCTGCCAGGCCGATAGTACTACCCAGGTACCATGTATTAATTTTATCAGGGCCGCTCAATTCCAGAAGATTGATATTGATCGTTCCTCCTTTCTCTGTGATGGTAGCAGAGGTGCCGATGAGTTTGCCCGCTTCAACCTGGTATCCGGTTAGTGCCCGCTGGTAGGAGCCAATGATACTGTCCAGTACATAATTGGCAAAAATCGCTTTGGTATTCTCATCTTTAGCCAACCCTTCATTTTGCAGGATTTTTTCTTTAATGGATTGGCCGGCAACCAAGGTTACATTCAGGCAGAAAACAAGGCTTAAAGGGAGTAACTTCATCATGATATATTAGTTTTAGTATTGGCCACAACACAGCGGTGCTGATAAGGTCCATTAGTTAATTAAGTTCGAAGTAAGGGGATTCAGGCTATAAAAAGTACCGTATTTTCACGGGGGTCTACCCCGGGTAAATTCCCGGCCTTGCGGCATGCCTATGTACGGCCAGAAGACCTTTATTCAGCGTTTATATACCAGTGTTTACAAGTGTATACACATTTCCAGATCATCTCAATTAATACTAGAAACAGCTATCAATAACCCTAAAGATGTTCTACAGATTGTTCACACCAGAAATTTGCCATCTTTATAATCTCCCCCTCATCGGATCCCAGCACATCCTCATAGGTTAGTCACCAGAACTGGGGCAGATGGTCGGGAATCCCGGACACGGAATCAAGGCAGTTATCTCCCTCATACGGGTTACTGGCCCGCGCTTCGTACCGCCCTGATGAGGCCCGTAAAAAAATCTTAAGACTATCAACTACCTGAAATAGGCCTGGAGAAATCACTAAAACTCGCAACCCATCCTCCATAGTCCATAAACTATGATCTGGCCACCTCCAACCGTCATCTAACAACTGTCATCAGTCAACATTCTTTCCACGACCTGTCAACCGTCATCTGTCATCTCTTTTTCTATCTCCCCAATCACAAGACCTATTGAAGCCATTCGATGTTCAAGTAGCCACCGATAATGGAGCTTCTCCTGGAACTTACACTGTCACGATCCAGTTTATTGTCGATGTTGCAGGTAACGTTAGTGATGTAAAAGCATTATCAGGTGTTGGTTTTGGAATGGAGCAGGAAGCTGTAAGGGTAGTTAAAAAGTCTGGCAAATGGAACCCGGCTATCCAAAATGGGAGAGAGGTAAAATCTTACCACAAATTACCCATAACATTCACTGTTAAATAACTTTCCTATTCCAGCTGTTCGTG
>JBCNOR010000675.1:0-2683 GCA_039593785.1 Niabella sp.
CGGGGAAATAATAGGTACCCGCATACACTTGCTTTTGTTTGTCGACCTTAACTTTCTTTCTTTCATCCCAATCTTGTTGAATAAACACACTATCTGCATTTGACTGGCTGGCATCATAATTAAAGATTACAGTGTTTGGAACGCCTAATGTCACTGGTTTGCTTGAAAAAGTAATATCTGTGTAGGTGAGGATTGCGGAAGTCTTACGCATAAAAACGAATCCTGCTGCAAATCCACCAGCAAGGATCAAGAGCGTTACCAGTAAGATTGCGGGGCGCAGATATTTTTTTGCAGCGGAAGATTTTTGGCTGCTGATTCCGTTCAGCTGGTTGGCGGCAACAAAAGCACGCCAGTTCTCAAAACCAGCAAACAGTGCCAGGGCATCCAGGGTGGCAAGGTTGGGTTTACCGCTATATGACACCTTGCCCCATATTCGTTTTAAGGTACTGGTACTCAAAACCACTCCCGTACTTTCAAAAATTCTTTCACTGAGGTTTTCAAAATCCCGGATCTGCCAGGATGAACTATCCCCCCACGCGATCCGTGTTTCAATCAGTGCTTTGCACTTTTCTAAAAGAAATTGATTATCAATCATTTCGTTTGTGACCAATCTTGAACAATCATGAACCGGATATGAATATACCATATGTAATTGCTATGGCAAATTTGTCTTAGATTTTTTTAAAACTAAATATCAAATGAAATTCTTAAAACCTGTAATGATGATTGTTGCTTCCCTGATCGGAAGTATTGCAAATGGGCAAACCTTGTATGTGGATGCCACAAACAGTAATGACAAGGCCAATGGATCTCGAGAGGCTCCATTCGCATCCCTCGAAAAAGCTATTACACACGCTTCTCGCTTTTCTGGCGATAAAGCTATTACAATTAAAGTAGCTCCAGGTCTGTATTCCCTTAAAAGCAAGCTGCTCATCACTTTTAGTAAATCTCATCAATCATCGGTTCCTGTTACAATAGAAGCAATGCTACTCCCTGACGACACAGCCTGGACGCCTCAAAAGATGCCTATAATTCAATCAATATCGGACAACAATAATGATCCAAACAAGAAGTTCCCTCATTGTGTCGGATTACTTATTGCAGCCAATAATGTGACAATCAAAGGTCTCAAGTTTTTGGGAAACGCAAATCCTGCTGTGCAGTATTATTATCCCATAAAGAAAGAGGATACAACATACAGCGGTTTAAAGATAGAACAGTGTTATTTTGTCGGCGATAAAAATGGGACACCGATCCAGGGAGCTGTTTGGGTACATGGACCAGAAACAAGTGTGAAACATTGTATTTTTTACGGTTGTAAAAATGCGCTGCTTCTTTTCAGGGGAATCAAAGGTTTTTCATTTACCAACTCAATTGTATATGGCGCTTATGAAGCCGCCGTGTGGTTTGGCCCGTTTGACGCACCATTTATATTTCGGGATAACATTATAAGCGGCTGCAATTTTTTCTGGTTAAGAGCAGAAGATACCTATCCTGCTTACATTTTCAGTAATTCGTATATTGGCGGCAATAAAAACTACATGGGCGTTTACAGAAAGGCAGGAGAAGCAATAGTCTCGCCTGATAGCAATATTATAGAGAAAGGCATTAATAAATCTGGTTCGATAATTTTAAATGAAGTAGCACTAGAAGGGATAAAAAAGGGGTATTTGCACCTGTCGCCTAAATCCGAGGGATACAATATTCCGGCGGGTATATTCTAAAACTAGCTCACTTAATCCAATGTTAGGCAAGGAGAAACACCGGCTCAATATTACTTCCTCAAATTATCGAAGCATCAAACTTTATCTTGCTAAGATCTTTAAAATATAGCAAGCTGATTCTTTTCGTTGGCAGCATAACACTACAGCGGGCCAATTTGTACGAACAGGTAAATGAGCAACAGTCACCATGTATCCAGGAAATAATTCAGTCCCTTCAGTCTCAATCTTAATACTGGACGAAACGAAAAGGGCTGGTCCTGAATATCCATATTAGGATTGATGGCGCTGGGATTATTGGTATTTGTGCCGCTGAGAAGTAAGTGTAAAAAGATGTTGGTTTTAGCTATTATATCTGTGGCACTGGGTGGGTTGTCCTGCAAGAAAGTGAACGATTTCAAAACTGATGAGCAAATCTTATTTGTAAAAATAGCGCAGGAATTAAGGATGGATCTAAGAGTTACTCGAAGGTGGTGAAGGTTACTGTGAAGCAGTAGTTCATTAATCTTAATCCATTTTTAGCAAAGCCACGGTAAATGTCGCGGCTTTGTTTTTCCATCGATTTCCAGTATTCGTATAGGGGCTTTGTAAAAATTAGTCACGGGAATATATGTCCGTAGGGCTGCAGACATGGACCAGTAATGAGCAGGCAGTTTCCCTATTTTAGAAAGTTTGAAAGATTATTTCACTAATCGCCAAGTGCCACCGTTAACATCATCAAATCCAAGGATACCGTAATTTCAAGTAAACAGATGGTGTGGACCAGTTGTGAATTGCTTACCGGGCTCGAACTCTATGAGGAAGCTACATACGCTTCAGCAGACAAAGGGGTTGAGCATTTAGCTGAACATTTGCACGATTACCCTGGCCAAAGGTCACGGTCCCCGATATCTCTCTTTACAAATAACCTAAATAAGTTTACTACAATCAGGCAGAACATCTGTAAAAAGATTGGTCATTTT
>JBCNOR010000676.1:0-2676 GCA_039593785.1 Niabella sp.
TTTATAAAAAAATGCCATGACCATGGTCGCTCCCATGTCTTTGTATTTTTTTACCTGCTCTTCAGTTGATTCCTTTTTAAAAATTTCATCGATCCATACGGGGTTGGCTCCGACTCTCCGCCTGAAAGTAGGCTTGATATCCCAGTTACCGATCATCACTACCGGGAAACCATCCACCCACTTGGGTTCGGCCTTAACAGTACCGGATTGAGCCTGAAGACCCGTAGCAAATAAGAAGCCTGCCATCACCAACACCAAACATCGCAGAAGGAATTTATTATTCATCTGTCCATCAGTTTAAAAATTTAGAGAAGTTTCTTTAAAGCCTGGTTAATACAAAACCGGAAGCGGGTGGCACCTGTAATGCACTTTGTTTGATCTGCCCGCTTATTGTTTTCCATTTGCCCCTGGGTAAGGTTATAGTAACCGTTTCCGCAGCTGAAGGATTAACAACTACCATCCCTTTTGTAAATTTCCTGGTCCAGGCTTTTTGTTGCTGAACGGCATTATCTACAGGCGATCCTATATTTACATTCATTTCAGGACGGTAATGAAATTCCTGGTAGATCGCTTTCTTATCTATAAACGGCGTAATGGCCAGCAGGCTCTGTGGCCCCCGTGTGAGTAAAAAGTTAGCGATCACCCATTCGATCTGCGTTACGTCAGCTTTTTCTACAGCACCCTCTACCTGGTTAATAGAAATATATCCTTTGATGGGAGCGATCTCTTTTAAATAATCAAACTGCCTTTGCCAGTTGCTGCCCGTAATATTTTTACCGGTATGAGTAAAGCCATTTTCATCCAGCCAGATATTTACCGAATGCATCATACGCAGCACCACATCGCTCGGGGCGCTGTTGGCCTTGATATTAGCGGCTACCTGAACCCCTAATGGATTCAGATTCTCGGTCAAATAGCGCATCCAGCCAATCATATTTTCCTGGAAGGTTGTATCATTTTTTTTGCCGATATATAACTGTACCCATTTTCCTTTTTCATATTTACCTACAGCACCCGGCCAGTTACCCAGATCAACGTTATCCATGGCCACTACTTTATAACCTTGTTTAATAGCGGGCAACATAAACTCCTTCAAATAGAACTCACGCACTTCAGGATTGGAGACATCCAGTGGTACCAGTCCGCCATAATCATAGATATAGCCATAGGCAGGTGTTACCTTATCTTCCTTATACATGATCCAATCGGGGTGGTTCTTTTTATACCATTCAATATCAAATTGCCGCTCGGGATTACGATAAGAAGGAAAGTATTTGCTTATCGTAACGCCCTCAATCGGATCGGGCTTTGTGGCGCCCCAGATAAAGTAAAACTTATTCACCTGTTTTTGATATACCGAGGCATCTTTTACCCTACCGTCAAATATTTGCGCAAAGGGCACACCATCTGAAGGTATATTTTGCAACCGGAGCGGTTGCCGGTCTTTTTGCGCAACAGCAATAAAACAAGCTAGCAGCCAACCTGCCGATAAAAGTCCCCTGTTTAATAATTTCATATGGATCTAATTTAAAATTTCCTCTTGTTGTATTTCAGGCAAAACAAGATGCGTTTGGCATCTGCTATTTTTATTGGGCCGTCATTCTCAGCAACGCTGCAGAAGATTGGTCCAGGTAGTAACTGCAGGAGGCATGCAATTGCAGGATACTGGCAGGATATAAAGGGCTAACAGGCTGTTCAATGCTATCTTTTACTGCCTGTGCTTTTCTGCCATCGGGAACAGAGCAGATGATATGGGTAGATTTCATGATCTGTTTTACCGACATACTGATGGCTTGTGCAGGCACCTCTTCCAGCGACGCAAACCAGCCTTCGCCCATTTGCTGCATGCGGCATTTTTCATCCAGGTTTACAACCAGGTAAGGATCTTCTGTTTCAAAATCGGCGGGAGGATCATTAAAAGCCAGGTGGCCGTTTTCTCCAACGCCCACCAATGCTACATCAATCGGGTGCTGCTGAATCACCGTATTTAAGCGCAGGCGCTCCGCTTCTGCATCTGCTTCTCCATTAATCAGGTAATAGGCTTTTAATGGTGGCACTTTTTCTAAAAAGCGTTCTTTCAGGTATTTCCTGAAACTGGCGGGATGCGTAACCGGCAGCCCGATATATTCATCTAAATGAAACATCACTACTTTGCTCCAGTCAATACCTTCTTCTTTTATTAATTGTTCCAGGGTCTGGAACTGGCTGGTGCCTGTGGCCAATATGATATTTGCCTGTCCCGCTTCACTGATCGTATTGCGGATCAGCTCCCCGGCCTTTTTCCCGGCGGCAATTCCTAAGTCGTACTTATCTTTTAGTACCATCATTTCCATTGATATCTGTTTTAAAGTTTGGGCGATGAAAGCATCGTTGTAACCAAAAGTATCAATTAAGCCATACGAACGAGCTCCGGAGTACTAATAAAACAACGGTAACGTTATCGGCAATGATACCGGTAACGTTGCCAATCATTTATCCGGTAGTTAACATAAGTAAAGTAGTATTTATCGATATTTTAGCTAAAACATTGTAATGTCCTCCGGGGCTTATGCCTAACGATTATCATGAAAGAGCAAACTACTAATATAACCACCCACGCCCCCGACAGTAAAAGGATCGTTGTATCTATCAGTATTATTGCTGTTGTATTTTTTGTGATCGGTTTTATATCCTGGG
>JBCNOR010000677.1:0-2650 GCA_039593785.1 Niabella sp.
GTACCGGCCCAACATATCCTCAAAAGAAATTCGTTGTTGCAAAAAGTCGTTTGCCAGGTTGGTAAAAATTTTGCCGCTATGCATCGCCATGCTCATCCCATTCCCGCATAAAGGTGTTATCATTCCACAAGCATCACCGGCCAGGGGAATATTGTTAAACACAAGCTCCTTTTTATTAAAAGAAATTTGTGAAATAGTAACCGGATCTGAAAAAACAAACGCGCTTTGTTCGAATATTTTTTGCAAATAAGCATTACGAAATAAAATACGTTTCTCCATTTCTCTAATACTTCCCGCTGCCTGTAAATTAGCAGCCGTAGTAAGATAACAAAGACAATATAGATCGGCTTCTACTTTCGACACTCCACAATATCCACCCTTAAAATTATGAAGCGCAATAGTATCATGGGGAAGATCGGCTTTAATATGATACTTTACACCGATATAATTATTGAGCAAACCAGGCTTTTGAGCTACAAATTTCCGTTTCCACCTCACATCTATATTGCTTCGTTTTCCAAAACTTCCCAGGGCCAGCTTTACTTTGACGGAGTCATACCCCGCAAGTATTTCAAAGCTGCCATTCCTGTACAACAGCTGCTCCACCTTGCATCCGTCCAATACGGCTACTCCCTGCCTTTTCGCTTCTTGGTACAACAAATAATCCAGCCAATACCGGCTGATGCCAAAACCACCCAGGTCTAGTTTTGCTTTTAATACAGAACCACCGGGAGCACTTACCTCCAGCCTGCTGATATGCGGTAATTGTAAAGCCGGCAAATCAATGCCACAGCGCTGCAAATAATCCCAACTTTCCTTACTGATATATTCTCCGCAAACCCGGTGAAAAGGATACTTATTTTTCTCCCACAGAGCAACAGCATATCCTTTTTTTCTGAGCTGAATAGCAGCCGTAAGCCCGGCTAAGCCACCTCCTACAATTCCTATATCGTAGTCATAACCGTTCATTTTTTATGCACGATCAAATACCTGAATGCCCATTGCCAATTAATAGCTGCTTCAATCCCGGCCTTTTGTAATAATTGCCGCCATTCCTTTTTTTTAAAGCTTCTCAAAACAGATAAAGGCGCATCATTCTTAACCAGGTAGGACCGCGAAAAAGCCTTAGTCAGCCCTTTAATACTCCACCAGGCCAGGGCGTGGCGATGAAGATCATTAATAAAGAACCCTCTCCTGCAATGTTGCTGCATCCATTGCAACATCGAAACAAGCTCTTCATTGTTAAAGTGATGACAGAATAAAGAGCTGAATATAATATCGGGGTCAACAGAGCTGGTTTTATAATCGCTGCAAATAAACTCAATACCCAAATGGCCATACCGATCTTTGGCAAATTCAACGCAGTGTGCATTAATGTCAACACCTGTGAGCTTTGCTCTCACCCCGTTTTTTTTACACCATTGATAAATCACAAACAAATTGTCACCACCGCCGCTGCCAATTTCGCAAATACTGGTTTCCCTGCGGTTGCCCAATATTTTTCTAAAGCCTCTTTTAGTAATTGCATGCCCACCCAACAAGGTATTAATAGTGTTGAGCTCCTGCATATTTTGCCTGATATCTTCAAAAGGAATCAATGGATCATCCAGCAATTCCTTTTCACTGCTTCTTGTAGAAAAATCAGGCATGAGCTAAATGAAATGTTTCTAATGTAAGGCCCGGCCCAAAAGCCATTCCCACAATATTTTTAACAGAGCCGTCCTGCCCGGCTTTTTTTAAGATCTTATCCAGCACAAACAGCACGGTAGGACTGCTCATATTTCCATATTCCTTTAATACGGCATAACTTTCCTGTAACTGTTCGCGGGTAACAGACGCCCCCCGCTCCACTGCTTCCAGTATTTTTTTACCACCCGGGTGCACGCACCAGCTATCTACTGCTTCAGACCTGATACCGTAATACTGCAGCGCATGGTCCATAATACCTTTGCATTTCTTTTCGAGTATCTCAGGCACTTTGTTGGTGAGTGTCATCAAGAAGCCGTCTGCCGAAATCTTCCAGGCCATATCATCGATGCCTTCGAAGTTGATCTCACTGTAAAATTTTTTTAACTCCCAGCCTTTTCTTTTACTTCCTGAGTTTTCTACCAACACAGCGGCAGCACCATCACCAAATATGATAGTGCTGGTGATATTGTCGATGGATTTATCTTTTTGGAAATGCAAAGTGCACAATTCCACGCAAACCACCAGCACTTTGGCATCCGGTTCCTTCTCTGCAATATAATGGGCATGCTTTAAACCATGAATAGCCGCATAGCAGCCCATAAAATTTACTGAGGTTCTATAAATATCGGGGCGCAGTTTTAGCTCCTTCACAATAGAAAGATCCAGCCCCGGTGCCTGCATACCCGTACAGCTAACCGTAATAAGGTGTGTAATGTCTGAAGGCGCCATACCCTCCGGCAGGCATTTCCTGATCACATCAATAGAAAGATCAAGCGCCGCTTGATCATATATTTTCAAGCGCTCTTCAAGCCCGCTTGTATTAATATCTGCACCGGTAATATGTAGAATTTCGCTACGGTCATTCTCCAGGTTGAAATCCGGAACGGCGGCGTAGCGGGTTTCTATCCCGCTGGATTTATACATAAACCGCAATATTCTGGCTTCTTCCTCGGTGGGAGCA
>JBCNOR010000678.1:0-2646 GCA_039593785.1 Niabella sp.
GGACTTATGCAGGCCAACCTGGATGGCACCGGTATTGTTAAACTCGCTAATTTTTCGGGTAGCAGGGGTAGTTCGGGTATAACCATTGACTATAGCACCAATAAGCTTTATTGGGCTGAAACGAACAACAACATCATCAAGCGTGCCAATCTGGACGGAACAGAAGCCGAAACCTTTATATCGGGCGTTAATAACCCGAGGGGTATGTTTATGAAGTAAGATTCCGAATAGAATGTAATACAAAAGCAGGAAGCATAATTTCCTGCTTTTTTTATGCCTTTATTGATTTATAAACAGGTATCAAAATTATTATTACATATAGTTTACCCTTCCCTTCCATCCAGTGGGGACACTGGCCAGGGCTATGCTGAGTTTTTTGTCTCACAAACCGGGCGGATGCATTTCAATAAAATTGATGCAGGTTTGTTATTATCATAGCATACAATATGTACGGTACAAAAAACTGCGGCCTGATATGGACCGCAGTTTTGTATAAATATTTTCGCAGATGCTATCTCAAATACCCCAATATCTTAAGCATACTCTGGGCCGACTGCTCCTTGGCATAAACCCACTCTTCCAGCTCTCCATTCTTATCATACTCAATAATCACATGCTTGGGTGAAGGGATCAGGCAATGCTTAATACCGCCATAACCACTGATCTGGTCCTGGTAAGCACCGGTATGGAAGAATCCTACATACAATGGCTCATCATCACTCTCCTGGCTTTGCTTCTTCTCCAGGTCTACCGCATCTACCGGGCGTACGCGTGAATTGCCTACACCATTATCATTCTTTATTTTCGGCAGGAACACCTCATTGATATGCTCTTCGCTATCATAGTAGTCATGACCATCGCAGGTAATACCGCCCAATACCACACGCTGGTATTCATTATCCCACTTGTTAATAGGCAACATTAAAAACTTCTCACCAATGCCCCATGTATCAGGTAAGGTGGTAATAAAAGAAGAATCGATCATATACCAGGTTTCCCGGTCGTTCTGGCGCTTCTCTCCTATTACACTGTAAATATGCGCCATGCTCTCACCCACTGTATAGCTGCCAAATTCAGTGTAAATATTCGGCACCGGCACTTTGGCCTTCTTGCAGGCAGATTTAATATTGCTGATGATCTCATTGATCATAAACTGGTAGTCGTACTCAAAAGCCAGGCTGTGCTTAATAGGAAAACCGCCACCGATATTCAATGAATCCAGCTCAGGGCAGATCTTTTTTAACTGGCAATAAAGGTTAATGCTTTTACGCAACTCACTCCAGTAGTAGATATCGTCTTTAATACCTTTATTCAGGAAGATATGCAGCATTTTTAACTGGAACTTATCTTCATTACCCTCTATCTCATCTACATAAAATTCCAATACATCTTTAGAGCGAATACCTAACCTGGATGTATAAAAAGGAAAAGAAGGTTCTTCCTCTGCAGCCACACGGATGCCTATTTTAAAAGGCTCCTTGCTTTTTACACTGCGCTTGTACATATTCAATTCCTCTTTGTTATCCAAAACAGGGATCACATTTCTAAAGCCGCTGTTGATCAGCTTGGCAATACGGGAGGTATAATTTCTTTGCTTGAAGCCGTTGCAAACAATATTGATCTCCTTATTGATCTTACGACGCTTATATAGCTGGTTGATGATATCTATATCGTAAGCAAAAGAGGTCTCCAGGTGTATATTATGCTTGAGCGCCTCGCCTACTACAAAGGAGAAGTGCGAGCTTTTGGTGCAATAAGTATAAAAGTATTTTCCTTCATACTTATACTTCTTCATAGCGTTAGCAAAATACTGCTTGGCCTTGTTGATATTAATACCAATTTTGGGCAGGTAACTCACCTTTAATGGCGTACCATATTTCTCTACCAGTCGCTTATAGTCAATGCCGTTAAAAATAAGGTCGCCCTTTTTAACTTCAATATTTTCCTGTGGAAAATTAAAGGTCTGTTCAACCAGGCCTAGGTATGAGTTATTCATTTGCCATAACACCGGCTACACCGGCACTTATTGGTTTAAAAATTGAGCGCTAAATTAGGGAAATATGCAATTAACAGGCTGAAAATTTGATGGCGCCCCCTATTTTTGTTGCCTAAGGAAATTAGCGCTTATGCAAATTAGATACCTGCTGTTGTTGGCAGCAGTTTTTTTGGCAACTACTATGAATGCCCAGCTCAGCTATTTTGTTGAAGCCGGCGGCAATCTTTCCATTCTGCCCAAAGTTAAAAATAGCAATGCCTATATGGCTATGGCGGGATCTACCCCAATTGCTGTAAGTGCCGACGTCAGGTCTTCGTATGAAAAAAAAACCGGCTTCCAAATTAAAGGAGGCCTTCAAATCCCCTTATCCGGGAAGTTCTTTCTTGAGCCGGCAATCAACCTGTACTATATAAAACTCAGGAAAAAGACTGAAATGGAGTATAACGTGCGCTCCCAACCCAATTATTCCGATTTAAATAATGAATCCATAAATGCAGCGGGCAGCAGTAGCGGCTATGGAGATCCCCTGTTTATACCCGGCGCAATAGTTCCATTTCCTACATCTTATATTACTGCCCCTGATGCTGAAGACATCGGCAAAACAAGCTTTACCTTTTTATCGCTGGATATGAACGCAAAATATACAATAG
>JBCNOR010000679.1:0-2646 GCA_039593785.1 Niabella sp.
TTGGAACCGCAGAGCTCCTGAAGGTGTAAAGCCGGATAAAGACCCGGCAGGATGGGGGATCCATAAGCAACGCTTCGTTCTGCGAAATGGAGTCAATATTATCCAGGTGAAAAATAACGGAGGCCTGGCTTATATCGATTACTATTCTGATGAGCCCCAAAAAGAAAAGCCGGTACAAGCTCATTTTGTAGCCGGTAAAGTGAATGGCTATTTCGATATCTCCAAAAACAATGACAATGATTGGAATAAACTGATCGATAATGCGGTTTACCCGGTAATTGATGCCAGAGGAAAGCATATCCAGATAGCTTATCCTGTGGAAGCCTGTAAAAAATATGCGTATGGAAAAGGAATAGAGCTGATTGCCAATTATGATTCGCTGGTATACCGGCAGCATCGCATATTGGGATTGATCAAATACAACAGGGTTCCTGATAATCATATCCTGGCCCGGGTAAATTATAATTATTATATGTTCCGGGATGGTGATGGTGTGGCGTATATGGGCACGGAACCGGGTAATGCTATGGCTCTCGTAGTTGATCCTGCACGCGTGGTAAAAGGCGATCCTTGCTGGGGCTTTAGCCATGAAGTAGGACATGTACACCAGTTGCGTCCTTATTTGAACTGGGGTGGACTGGGAGAGGTTAGTAATAATATTTTCTCTTTATATGGCACTACCTCTTTTGGTAACAAAAGCCGGGTTAGTGAACAAAAAAACTACCAGAAAGCACGGGATAGCATTATTGCCCGAAAAATATGTTACCTGCAGGACAATGATGTATTTAACCGCCTGATTCCATTCTGGCAGCTGCAGCTTTATTTCGCCAGCGCAGGCAATAACCCGGATTTTTATCCTGATCTTTTTGAAGCCTTCCGTAAACAGGGCAACGCCGAGAGAGCCGGTCAACGGGGCGGTCGCAGAAGTAATGGCGGATGGGGCGATAGAGGCAATAATCCCGCGCCCTATCAATTAAACTTTGTGAAAACCGCCTGCGAAGTGAGTAAAACCGATTTGACAGAATTCTTCGACCAATATGGATTTTTCTACGTAGGCCAATTCGAGTTTGGCGATTATGGAAATTACAAATACGAGCTAACGCAGGAAATGGCTGATAAAACAAGGGCCGAGATCAAAGCCATGAATTTGCCGAAACCCAAAGTGGACCTTACCAGGCTAGAGGATTAATTGTTCGGTATTTTATAAAGAATTTTTAGTTGTTTATAGAGCCGCTCTTTATCGCCTGGTCGTAAGGCATCATCATTAATAATTTTACTGTCCTTTACAATTAAGTATCTGGGAATAGAATAACCTTCTCCTTTCCAGAGCTTGTTAACAAGATCTTGCTTTAAGCGCTCGCTCGCACGTAGATGGTTGCCTTGAAGGTTGTAAAACTTGATCATCGTATTCCACTGTTCTACAGCATCGGCTTCATCCATAGATATGTATAGAAGTTCAATTCCATTGGCCTTCAGTTGTCGCTTTAATTCCTCATTATAAGCAAATTCGCGTTTACAGGGACCACACCATGTAGCCCAGATGTCGATATAAACTGTTTTGTTTTTATAAAGGCCTAATAGCTGATCTAAGGTGTTGATGTTTTCATAATCATCTACCATCAGTTGGCCGGTAGTGAAGCCCTGTGTTTTATGATCGTTAAATAGCTTTATTTTATCAACTAACGGTTGCATATGTGAAGTGAAATCACTTTTAGGGTAACTTTTTACAAACTGATTAAACAGCCTGATCAGCTGAGGTTGATACCTGTCTTGGTACATTTCAATTCCCATGAAAAAGGCGAGCATATATTCTTTAAATGGGCCTGTAAAATATTGTGTGATATTGTTATATTGAAATGCAAAATACTGCTCATCGGTATTCGCTTTAGTTGGCAATTTCTTTTTATTGATTACCTCGGCCAGGTACATGCCCCTATAATAACTATAATCTCTTGCGTAATCGTAATAATAGGTTGATGACAAACTTTGCAGCTTTTGCACCGGAAACTGTTTGTAAACCTGTTGCCAGAGCTCTTCAAATTCTTTTTTTAAGTAGGGCTTGATGTTTTTTCTCCTGGCGTTATAGTAAAGCGCAAGTGGTACATGTGCCATTACTGCCGCATAATAAGTCTCAATAGTAGTTTTTGCATAATTATAAAATAAGAGTGTGATAGCCCCTTTTTGTAATAAACTATCGTATGGTCTCAGCGCTTTACTCAGATCGCTGCGAATAAGTGTCGTCATTCCAGACGCCGTAGAATCGTGTTTATAATACCGGTTACTGGCGGTTTGATAGAACTCGGGATTCCATTGCTGATATAGTCTCTGGCCTTCTTTACTGATACCGTCATATTGTACGGCTTTTAATCCCTTTTTATTTAGATCAATTAGAATCTTTGTAACACCAGGTTCGATAATAAAGCTATACCCTTCACAACGAATCGATACCGCCTGGCTTAGATGTAGTGAAATATGTAAGGCGCTATCTTTATCAATCGAATACTGTTTTTTATTTAGAAAATAGTAAGTTTCATTTACAGGTAGCATTACTGCCGTAGTTGGCGCTTTAAGTCCCTTAAAACAGATATGCACTGTGGTGTTTTGTGCTGCTGCAGTTAACGATATAAGTAGCAGCAAAATTGCATA
>JBCNOR010000068.1:0-12668 GCA_039593785.1 Niabella sp.
GTATGCGGCTGCCGGCGACGGCACCATGCCCGCGTTCCTTGGCCGCGAGAATGCGCGCGGCGTGCCGGTCCTGCAAAAAATATCTTGATAATGACCAGTTTTTTAAAGACAGGTTGACTTTAGAAAAGTCATTTAATAACGAAGTGTATATTGAGGAATGGCTTGCAAATTCATATTCATATCTGACTGGTATAAACGCGGATGTGGGAAGTAAAGGCTTCCAGCCATTTAACTTTGGTGATGATATGTATTATGGAGACAGGGATGGTGCATATGACCCCCAAAATGCCAACTCCCTGGATTATAACAAATTTAGTTTGGGTAATTATAAGGAAGGTGATGTACAGTCCTGGTCCCTATGCTACCAGGGTATCAGAAGTGCCTCTATATTTATACAGAATATTGACCAATCTACTGTAATAAGCTCCGATAAGAAAGCCGATTACAAGGCTCAGGCCCGCTTTGTACGCGCGTACTATTATTGGCTTTTATTAAGAAAGTATGGCCCCGTTCCCATCCTTCCGGATGCCGGGATAGATTATACCGACAGCTATGCTGATTTAGCCTTACCCCGGAGTTCTTATGAACAGTGCGCCGAATATATTGGAAGGGAAATGGTGCTTGCTGCAAAGGACCTTCCACAAAATCGTGGGCAGCTGGATGTTGCCAGGCCCACCAAAGGCGCGGCGTTGGCAACACGCGCTAAAGTATTTTTGTATGCGGCAAGCCCTTTGATGAATGGAGGTAAAATAAGTATGGATTACAAAACAAAACTGGTAGATGATAAAGGCGCGCCTCTGTTATCAATTAATTATGATGAGCAAAAATGGGCAAGAGCCGCCGCTGCGGCAAAGGATGTTATGGAGCTAGGTGTTTATTCATTATTCGTTTCACCATCTAAGTCGTCTGGTACTATTACGCACCCTGCTACGATAGCGCCACCGTATAATGCTGAGTTTTCCAATAAACCCTGGCCGGAAGGATGGGCGAATATTGACCCGTTTGACTCTTACCGTGCCTTATTTGATGGTGAAGTGCCCGCTTCTTCAAACCCCGAGCTGATTTTTACACGGGGGCAGAATCAATCCTCTGAGGGCATTAATGTAATGGTTGTACACCAACTGCCACGTATTGCTTCGGGATGGAACACCCATGGTTTAACGCTAAAACAGTGCGATGCTTATTATATGAACGACGGTTCCGATGTTCCGGGGAAAGATATACAGTATGGAAGAGGAGATGGCAGCCAACGGGTAAGTGGCTTTGTAACAGACGAGGATGTTAAAAACGGGAAGTATAAGCCACTGGCTTCAGGCGTATCCTTACAATTTGCGAACAGGGAGCCGAGGTTTTATGCTTCAGTGGCCTATAATGGCAGTGTATGGCACCTAACTAATGAGTCACAGGTAAATAACAGGGAAAAACAGGTTTTTTACTATCGCGGTTCGGGCAACGGTTATACCAATACTATGTTCTGGCTAAGAACCGGTATCGGTGTAATGAAATATGTAAATCCCATGGATACGTATGAAAATGGAAGCTTGAGCAAAGTTGTATCCAAATACGAGCCTGCTATTCGCTACGCAGATATATTATTGGCATATGCTGAATCGCTAAACGAATTAAATGGTTCATTTAGCATGCCCAGTTGGGATAGTTCAACCGTTTATTCCATATCGAAAAATATAGGAGAAATGCGTAAAGGAATAAGGCCGATTAGAATAAGAGCAGGTTTGCCTGACTATCCCGAAGCTACTTATGGAAACGTTGCGCAATTAAGAGCCGCCATAAAACGTGAGCGTCAAATAGAATTGTTGGGTGAGCAGGAGCGTTACTACGATTTACGCAGATGGGAAGATGCAGCCACGGAGCTGGCCCTTCCAATATATGGCTATAATACGCTTATGACCGCAAGTCAACGAGATTTATTTCATCAGCCCGTGGCAGCTTTTGCACTGCAAAGCACTTTTGCTCCCAAGATGTATTTTTGGCCTATTGCAATTGATGAATTAAGAAGGGATAGCCGTCTGACGCAAAACCCAGGCTGGCAAACTTATAAATAATGGAAATGATACACTTAATAACTTCCATTCAATACAATCAGTAAAACATTTACGAATGAAAAAGATAGCAGCGTTATTATCCATTCTTTTTATTTTCGGGTCTATTGCCTGCAATAAGGACTGGGTTACTGAACAATTTGAGCATTATGTATCGTTCAAAGCGCCTTTAAACGAAGATAATGTTACGCCTTTATATATTCGCTATAAACCAAACGGAATTGTAAATTATCAGCTACCCGTTTTAGTTAGCGGCACCACCAATAATGATAAGGATTTGGTGGTTCAGGTAGGAGTAGATTCTGACACCCTCAAAGCCTTTAATGAAGCGAATTTCCAAAACAGAAAAGACCTTTACTATAAGGAATTGGGAAGTCAGTATTTTAAAATGCCTGATAACGTTTCAATACCCAAGGATGTGAATACAAATAATATCACCATTGGGTTCTCTCTTAACAATATTGATTTAGTGGATAAATGGATTCTTCCCTTAACAATTAAACCCTCTGGTGAGTATACACCAAACCCCAGGAGGAATTTCTCCAAGGCTTTATTGAGAATAGTTCCGTTTAACAATTTTTCCGGTACATACAGCGGAACTGCCCTTAAAGTTTATTTGAAAGGAGAAGAAAGCGGGGCTGCTATTGTCAAGAGTGAGGTGGACGCTTATGTTGTTGACGAAAACTCGGTCTTTTTATATGCCGGTACAGTAGATGAGAATAAGACCGATAGAAGAAATTATAAAATATATGTACATTTTAATGAGCAGACCAGAGAGGTTACGCTTACATCCGATAATCCTTTAATGAAATTCAAGGTAAATCAAAGAATTAATTTTTCTGTAGAAGACGTTAAAGATGCTGTTCAACCCTATCTCGTTCATAGATATGTTACCATCAATAACATCGATTATAACTTTACTGATTATACCTCAGCGGCCAATTCATCCATTGATTATACTGTTCGGGGATCATTAACTATGGAAAGAAAAATAAATACGCAGATACCAGATGAGGATCAGGCAATTCAGTGGTAGTTCAGAGCTGCGTTACCTAATATAAAATTGCTTGCCTGAATATGAAGGCATCACAATGCTGGAGCGGGCGAGAAATACTCGAATACCCGATGAAGATCAGCGGGTGGTGATTGATAGCGATATGTTTTAAACAAAAAAGATGGATATTTAAAACGAACTAACTTATGATACGTGTTTTTTTTGCAGGGATATGCTTATTAGCCGCCCTGTGTGTTTCAGCTCAAAAAGCAAAAGTAAAACAGGAGCTTTTCGAAGGTATATGGCAGGTTACTATGCAAAGCACAGCAAATGCGCCCGAAAAGTTTTCTCTGCCACGAACCAATGATTTTAAAATATATGACGGGATGGGAAATTTCAGGCATATTATTTATGTCAATAATAAATATGTAGAGCTGTCAAAGGGAATCATAGAATTTACTTCAGATTCCACTTATACCGAAAAACTTGAAAAACACCTGGCAGTGCCCGCTTCCGTAAAAGAAGGTAAGATTGTATTCAGATTTTTAGATACCGATACATTTTTGATGAAATGGCGGCTCAATAATTTAAGCGGACAGGAAGTTTACAAAAGAGTAAAATAGGTGGTGAGATCTGTCTTTAGAGACAGGAGCAGTTGTAAATTCCTTATAAGAATTGGTACAAAATGAGTAATTTTTGAGACAAATTGAAAAATCGATTTTGTGGGTTAGGTTTATCTTTACAAGGTTTGCCAAAGATGCGTAAACCGGTGGAGTTCCACTACAATACGATTCTAATGCCGGTATTAGAACGCTTGTAATATAATATTCCGGTGTTTTCGAGATAAAATAGACGATGATGATCGATACTATAGTTACTGTTTAGTTTAGCTGGAATTTTAAAGACGAATATGCATCTGTTTATTAACGTACAAATAATACAACTTCTTTCAGATAAAATAAAAATCGTTCAATGATTAAGTATTGTTTAAAGCCCTTGGGTGTTCTTGTTCTTGCTTTTTCTTTCCTGGTGGGAAGTGGCCAAACCCGTAAAGCTCCTGCCTATCCGTTGATAACCCATGATCCCTATTTCAGTATCTGGTCTTTTACAGATGATGCCACAACATCACCTACTAAACACTGGACGGGTACCGATCATTCTTTGACTGGCTTTGTTAAAGTGGATCATAAAATATATCGCTTCCTCGGAAAAGAAACAAAAAGCTATAAGGTTTTATTACCTGCATCAGAAGATAAAACCTTCTCGGTAAAATACACTGAGAATCAACCTGCTGACGGCTGGGAGCAAATTGGTTATAATGAAAGCGGATGGAAATCAGGACAGGCGCCTTTTGGTGATGAAGCTGGTCTTGTAAAAACGCAGTGGCGTTCAGATGATCTTTGGGTGAGAAGGGAATTTACTATGTTAAGTAATAACGAAGAAGACGTATACCTGAAATTAAATCATGATGACAATGTAGAAGTATACCTCAATGGGCAGGAGATTTATAATACAACGGGATGGGTACATAAGTACATCTACATACCCATTAAAAAAGCTTCATCCATTTTAAAAGCGGGCAAAAATGTTCTGGCGGTGCATATCAAAAATACCGCCGGTGGTCGCCACCTCGATTTCGGATTGGTAAAAGAACAAAAGACTGTGGCTACCAAAAATGTATTAAACGCTGTTCAAAATAATGTAGACGTTAAAGCTACGCAAACTATTTATGATTTCAAATGCGGGCCGGTTGACCTGAAAGTAAGTTTTGCTTCTCCTTTGATATTGACTGATCTGGACCTGATGGCAAGACCCGTTTCCTATGTAACCTTTACAGCGACCTCCAGAGATGGACGTGCCAGGAATGTAGAAGTATTATTCAACACATCCACCAACCTGGCTGTAAACACACCAGCACAGGAAGTGGCCGCAAAAAAATATAGTTCCGGGGGTTTATCTGTATTAAAAGCAGGAACCGTTGCACAGCCCATATTGGAAAAGAAAGGGGATGATCTTCGTATTGACTGGGGATATGTACATGTTGCCGTTCCTAATTCGGCTACAGCACAGCAGTTTATTGCAGGCTCAGATGAATTGTCCTTAAATGTGTTAAATAAAATTGCTAAAATTCCTGTGGCAGCAGACCAAAAGGGAAAGCAACTACAGCTGAGTACAATACTCCAATTAAATACAGCAAGATCGGCAAGCTCTAAAATATTGTTGGCTTACGATGACATCTGGGCTATCCAGTACTTCGGAAAAAACCTGCGCCCCTGGTGGAATAAGGATAACAATACCACGATCGATGCGCAGCTACAGGCTGCTAATGCAGATTATGCTGCAACCATTGCCAAATGTAATGCTTTGGATCAAACCATTTATAATGATGCATTAAAAGCCGGCGGTGAAGACTATGCCAAACTTTGTGAGATCAGCTACAGGCAAACTATATCTGCTCACAAACTGGTGCAAAGCCCCCAGGGTGAATTGTTATGGCTCTCAAAAGAGAATTACAGCAATGGTTGTATCAATACAGTAGATCTTACTTATCCCTCAGCGCCTTTATTCCTGGTGTATAATCCCGACCTGGAAAAGGGAATGATGAACGGTATTTTTTATTATAGTGAAAGCGGTAAATGGAAAAAGCCTTTTGCAGCGCATGACCTGGGTACCTATCCCTTAGCCAACGGGCAGGTGTATGGAGAAGATATGCCGGTTGAAGAGTCGGGCAATATGGTAATACTGGCTGCAGCTATTGCGAAGGTGGAAGGAAATGCTGACTATGCAAAGAAACACTGGAATACACTGACTACCTGGACAGATTACCTGGTTAAAGACGGGTTTGACCCTGCCAACCAGCTATGCACCGATGATTTTGCAGGCCACCTGGCACGCAATTCCAATCTCTCGTTAAAAGCCATTATGGGTATTGAAAGCTATGCGATGCTGGCTAAAATGTTAGGCAAGGAAGATGTCTTCCATAAGTACCATAATATAGCCGTTGCTATGGTGCCTAAATGGATGGAGCTGGCTGCCGATGGCGACCATTATACATTGGCGTTTGAAAAAAAGGGAACCTGGAGTCAGAAGTATAACGTGATTTGGGATAAGGTGTTGCAGTTTAATATTTTCCCTGATGAAGTATTTAAAAAAGAAATGAAGTTCTACCTGGCTCATCAGAATAAATATGGGTTGCCTTTGGATAGCCGCAAGACCTATACTAAAAGCGACTGGATCTTATGGACGGCCTGCCTTACCGGAAATGACAGCGATTTTAAGGCCCTGGTAAAACCCGTTTATAAATATGCATTGGAAACGCCTACAAGAGTACCATTGGGCGACTGGCATGAAACTACCGATGGCAAACAGGTGGGCTTCCAGGCCAGGAGCGTAATCGGAGGCTATTGGATGAAAGTGCTGGATATGAAATTGAATAAGAAGTAAACTTTCATATAAGTGTCTGCCAACACTGTTAAATAAGCCGGTTGCAATCATAAACAGTTAAGCATGCTGCATTAGCAAATATCCCGGTAGCTATACCGGGATTATTTTTATCGGGAAAATAGAGGAAGTCCCTATCTTCAGAACCTTCCTTTTTATTCATGATGACGTTTTATAAATTTCATTGTCTATGTTTTTGTTTAAAAAAAGTTTGATATTGTTGCTTTTACCGGCAGCAGTCCGCTTGTCCGCCCAGAATTTAGTTGCCTATGTAAATACCTTACAAGGAACTAATTCCGGTTTTGAATTAACAAGGGGCAATACTTATCCCACTACCGCGTTACCCTTTGCCATGAATACCTGGACGCCGCAAACAGGTAAGAACGGTGATGGATGGAAATATCAATATACGAAAAAGAAAATACGCGGATTTCAGCAGGCACACCAATGCAGCTCCTGGTCTAATGACTATGCGGTGTTCTCTTTAATGCCGGTAGCGGATAACCTGGTAGTAAACGAGGACGAGCGGGCACTGGAGTTCAGGCATGAAAAAGAAATTGGCAAACCTCATTATTACAAGGTGACCTTTGAAAATAATATCACCACGGAAATGTCTCCTTCGGAAAGGGGCGCACACCTGCGTTTCAGTTTCCCGGAAGGTAAAAAGGCCTACCTGGTATTAGATGGTTATACGGGCTTAAGCGGTGTTGAAATTTTCCCGGAACAAAGAATGATTACAGGATTTGTGAATAATGGGCATGGATTTCAACGGGGCTGGAAAAATCATTTTGTACTTTACTTTGATCAGCCTTTTACCGCTTATGGTACCTGGGAAAATGAGAAGAATCAAATAAATGCGGGCAATAAAAACGCTGAAGGAAAGGGGAGAGGTGCTTATATTGAATTCAAACCCGGTGTGAAAGTGCAGGTGAAAGTAGCATCTTCTTATATCGGTATAGAACAAGCGAAATTAACATTACAGCGGGAACTCGGGAGCGATAAAAACCTGGAGGTTACAAAAGCAAGAGCGGAAAAAGTATGGAATCAACATTTGAAAAGAATTTTGGTTGAAGGTGATTCCGAGGAGGATAAAGCTACTTTTTATTCCTGCTTTTTCAGGGCAAGTCTTTTTTCAAGAGCTTTCTATGAAATCGATCAAAATGGCAGGCCCTATTATTTTAGTCCTTATGATGGTAAAGTGCATGAGGGATATATGTTTACCGACACGGGCTTTTGGGATACTTTCAGGGCTCAGTTCCCTTTAAATATACTGATGTATCCCACACAGCATGGCCGCTATATGCAGGCTTTACTCAATGCACAGGAACAATGTGGCTGGCTGCCTTCCTGGTCTTTTCCCAACGAGCAGGGAAGTATGATCGGCAACCATGCTATCTCATTGCTTGCAGATGCCTGGGCTAAGGGCTTGCATACGTTCGATCCGCAAAGGGCTTTAGATGCTTATTATCATGAAGCCAATAATAAAGGCCCATGGGGCCCCGCCAATGGCCGTGATGGATTTAAAGACTATAATAGCATAGGCTACGTTCCCTACCCCGAGGTAAGGGAAGCTACTGCGAAAACCCTGGAATATGCTTATAATGATTTTTGCGGCTATGCTTTGGCAAAAGCCGTAAATAATCAAAAGTACCAGGATAGCTTTGGACAGAAGATGTATAATTACAAAAATGTGTTTGATCCGGCTACATTATTTATGCGTGCCAAAGACAGGAAGGGTAACTGGGGCAATAACTTTGACCCGGTAGAATGGGGCGGCCCTTTTACTGAAGGGAATGCCTGGCATTGGGTATGGTCGGTGTTTCATGATATGAATGGACTGATTAACCTCGTAGGCAGCGATGCAAAGTTTTGTGCCAAGCTGGATTCCGTATTCACAGTTCCTAACACGGTTAAAGTAGGTACCTATGGATTTATGATCCATGAGATGACTGAAATGGTAATGGCCAATATGGGACAGTATGCCCACGGCAATCAACCCATCCAGCATATGCCTTATTTATACAACTATGCCCGTCAGCCCTGGAAGTCGCAGCAGCGCACCCGGGAGGTAATGAGCAAGCTTTATAATGCAACCGAGAATGGTTATCCCGGCGATGAAGACCAGGGGCAAACTTCCTCCTGGTATGTACTGAGTGCATTGGGTTTTTACAGTGTTTGTCCTGGTACCGATCAATATGTATTGGGTAGCCCCATGTTTAAGAAGATCACAATTTCTTTGGAAAATGGAAAAAAGTTTGTGATCAATGCTAAAGGCAACAATAGTCAGAATGTTTATATAACGGATGCCCGCTTAAATAATAAACCGTATAGTAAAAATTACCTGACTTATGGTGATATAGTGAAAGGCGGTGAATTTAATTTGCAGATGAGTGCTACACCTAATTATAAAAGAGGAATAGCAGATGCGGATCTGCCGTTTTCGGTGTCAAGGTAGAACCAATAAAACCGCTCATTTGTAGAAGTCTATGTATTGTTGTCTGAAAAGACTTCACCGCCAAGGCATGGAGACGCAGAGGAACGCAATGATATTATTTTGGTTGATACCTCACGCCCTGGCGTCTTTGCGTTTAAAGTAATCTACATTTTAAGATCGTTCTGAATTATTTTGAACTAGAAAATAGTTGCATTTGATTAGCAAGCATTAACCGCTAAGAAGGGAAGACACAAAGAAAGGCAATGGTATTATTTAAGTCTACCCCTCGCGCCTGGCGCCCTCGCGGTAAATTAATATGGATCTTTATTGCCACCTAATTTTATAAAATCAGAAAGAGGCCCATCGGCCTCTTTCTTTGTCTCCGGATACGGTCCCCGAGCATGGTTCTTGTCAGTGTCGAAAAATTTATATCAACTTATTGGATACCGGCTTTTTCAAATGCAGCTTTGGCTTCTACCATCATGCCAGCGCTGGACTGAGCCGTTAACTGGGCCTCACCTGCTGGTGGTGCAATCCAGGAAGGACCAAATAACAGCGAATTTTTGAACGTAGCTTTTGTCCATACACTGGTGGCATTATTATTAAAGAAATTGATAAACTTTTTCTTATAGTCTTCGTTCAACCCCGGCTCCTGTATCAGCATTAAATAGTAACGGATAAAAATGCCTTTAAATAAAGCATTATCGCCGGTTCCCTCATCACGCAATACATTGTTGCCCTGATCAATACACTTGGTAATAGTATAGTTGGCACATTTCTGTGCATCGTTCAGGTAGGCGGCTGCTCCGGTTATTTTATGCAGCTCTACTGCTGCACCTACAAAAGTGCCGGTATTGTAAGTTAATACCACTTTATTGATAGCACCACTTTCTCCATTGATATTATCATAAATACCACCGGTTGCCCATTCATACAAAGTGTTTTTTTGCCAGTCATATATTTTAACAGCCCAGGTTTTATAGGAATCTTCTTTGGTGATATTATACAATCTCGCCGCAAGAATGGCTGCAGGCCCATTAGAGCAGGCATTTTTGCTGTATAGCATATCCTTACGCCAGGCCACGCCACCCTCGGCGTAGGTATCGTTCCAGCCCTTAATGATATCGTTCCACAAGTCTTTTGCGGCAGCCAGGTACTTATTATCCTTAGTTACCTCATACAGTCTTACAAAGGTCAACGCATTCCATTCCATATCATCATAAAACACGTTGTAATAAGTGTTGCCGTTTTTTGCTTTAACCCCTGTGAACCATTTATCAAAATAACTACTGTATTTCGCGTCATTGGTACGGATAAAAGCATCAATGACTACATCCATGGCGTGGGCATTGGGCCAGTATTGAAATCCATTGTCCGACCCGTTACTTCCGTAATTAAAGTAACCTCCTTCATTCCAAAACTGGCGGATCAGGGAATTGGTGGAGCTGTCTGCAGCGGCGTTCCAGTTGATAGCCTCTCCGTTGCCATAAGTATATACATCCTCATACTTAGAGCAAGAGCCAAATAAGCAAGCCGCTATTGTTATGATTAAAATATTATTTCTCATGTCGCTATTAGTTTACTTGTACAGAATGCGTATAAGGAGCAGTGCCTTGCATCGATACGGTGATGGTGGTGGATTTGCCATCAACAGCCGGCATGAATTTCCATTTATCATCCCATTGAGAGGTGTTGGGCAATACCCTTAAATAATAATAAGAGGCGGGTGAAGAAGCAGTGGGCGGGCTATCGGTGCCAGTTACAGTACCCAGTTGCGCTACTACATTAGCTCCGTTGGCAACCGTTTGCATCTGGAATTTATAGCGCTCATCCCGTCCCCACGATTCCTGCCTGAAAGTAATAACGCCCGTACCTTTCCATATACCCTTGCCCTGGTAGGGTAGATTGAATAATACCTTGTTTTCGGGACTGAAGAAAATGCCAATGGATGTGATCTCTGTATAAGCAATAGTAGCCGTATTGAAGTCGAGGTTGATGCGGTAAACTGCAGTCTTGGATGCAGTAATAGCACCGGTTTCTGTAGCTTCTTTTAAAGAGCTGCCATTGTCTGAGTAGAAAATGCGTGGTGTACCGTTGTTGCGATCAGTAAAGTAGTAAGCCTTGCCTGCTTCGAGCCTGGTATAGATCTCAAATTCCCCTGGTGCATTTAATTTGAACGGCATTGCCTGAGCCAGGTTGGTGCCCGTTTCAGAACCTTCGCCTGTAATGAACACTTCGTCGGGAAGATCAGCAAAGCCCTGCAAAGCTGTAATAGTAAGTGTTGATGACTGGTCGGATTTAACCACATTGATACCACGGGATGCAAGTACGGTCCACTTTACCTCACCGGTACCTCCCGGCGCAACACCCGCAAGGCCGGCAATGCGGTTCAGGATCTTATGGGTGATGGTAGCGCCGTTGGAGAACCCGTTATTGTCTGAAACAATTTTATATAAGGGATTAGAGAAGTCGCCATTGGTTTTATCAAATACCACTTCATAAGAAGCGGCGCCTCCGTCCTCTGCTTTAACTGCCTCCCATTCGAAATACAGGGAAGCGGAAGCCGAACTTAACAATTTAACCGAACGGTTATTGACAGGCGAATACAAAGTTTTAACTGCCGTAATATTGACATCCTTGTAATTCATATCTTCTTTTTTGCAGCTAAAAAATAATGCCGCAATCAATAGTGAGTAAAGCGATGTTGTAATTATATTTTTCATTTGTGAAGAATTTTGTAGTAATGTTTTAGTTTCCATATCCGGAGTTATTGGGCAGCAGATTTTTGTTCAGATCGATTTCTGAGCGGGGTACCGACCATAAATAATCCCTGCCTTCATCAAATTTCCGGGTGTCCAGTACAATAAAGGCAGTGCTGTTATTGGCAAATTTAGCGCCGTGTGCCACACCATTTAAGTATTGCGTACCTGCTTTCCAGCGTATGATATCAAAGTATCGCAGTCCTTCCAGTGCTAACTCGCTCCGGCGCTCATTCCGGATGGTATTACGCATTTGATCGGTTGATAAACTTCCGGGGTAATCCAGCGCAGCAGCCTGGGTGAAGCCCGCCCTGCTACGAATGGCTTTTATGGTTTTGTCCCAAACGGCAGCGTTCATCTGTCCTAGCTCGAACTTGGCTTCTGCATTCATCAATAAAACGTCGGCATAACGCATCATGATAATATTAAGGCCCGATTGGAAAGTAGCATTGGCTTTTACATCATAATACTTTTTGATATAATAACCGGTAGAAGTGGAGTTAGATGCTGCGTTCACGTAGCTATCCGGTGTATTGGTCCCTGGTCTTGTACGTATAGTGGTAGCGGATCCATCCAGCTTTTGAATCTGGCTCCCGTCATATACTACAGTAGCCGTTAACCTGGGGTCTCGGTTGATATAGGGATTGTTCTCATTGTAAGATGGCTCTTCAGTAATGCTTCGGCCATTGAGCATTACATAACTGTCCACCAGTTCCTGTAAGGGTGCATAAGCATTTAAGCGGGCGCCCAGCGACAGGGGAGCGGCATCATAGTATTTCGACCAGGTCTTTTTGTCGATCAGGTAACCATAATCGAAAATAACTTCTGAATTGTATTCATTCGCTACAGTAAACAGTCCGGCGTAGTCGGGAAACAGGCTGTAACTACCAAACTTATCGGGGTTATTGATAAGGCTATCTGTATAGGTAGCTACTTTCTGCCAGTTGTTCTCGTACAGGTAAGCCCGGGCCTGCAAGGCA
>JBCNOR010000680.1:0-2635 GCA_039593785.1 Niabella sp.
TTGCTCTTCGCTTTAAAAATGCGCCTTCCTTAGATGGGGATCTGCCAAAGAAAAATGGTACACAAGCGAGATCTGTTGATGGTATTATTACAAATCCTCAGAATGGTCAACAGTATAATTTTGAGTAGGCGTATCAGGAAGATCAAGTAGATTCGGATTATAGATACAGGACCTGGTTGTTCGAAAGTCATATAGTTTATCCAACAGGGAGAACTGAATTTTTGGGAAATCCAATCTGGTCAACGAATTATAGAGTGTACTTTCAATTTTCTTTGCAACAACGGTTACTTGGAAATTGGATTAACATGGGCGCTTTTACTAATTTAAGCTTTTTTCACATAGAATCTAAGATTGGGGCTTATAATAAAAGTGGTTTTGTATATTGTCCAGGAATTATTACTTATGGTGATCAGACTTATCCAGTTGCAAATAATACAACACCCTTTACTCATACTAGCTCGTCAGTAACTAGCACTGCGATGGGAGCATTTCCTACTAAAGAGATCTATAAAACGAATACAAATGTCGACATGCCTGACTACATCGGAGTATATCTTCCTGGCTTTTCTTTCGCTAGGACTTATACAGCACGAATAAAGATAAATATAGAACATAGCAGAGATGTATTGCCTGATCGGTATTTTTATTATGAATATCAGCAATAGCATGTAATATAATGAACCCCGAAAGCCCGATTCATTTCGGGCTTTTTTGTTATATATAGGTTGATATATGCACCGCTGTACAAGCGAGCGTGGCAATACCGACGCCCTGTATTTACTGCTGGTACCATAAAAAATGTTACAGCAGGCGCTGCTTTCCGCTTATTTTTGCCTATTAAAATGTTGTAATGCTATACGAGCCTATTTCAGTATTTGATATGTTGAAAATTGGGGTGGGCCCCTCCAGTTCCCATACCTTAGGTCCCTGGCGTGCCGCAGAGCGTTTCATAGGCGAGCTGCAGGCAAAAGGGCTTTTAAATAAGGTGGTGCAGGTAAAAGTGCTCCTGTATGGCTCATTGGCTAAAACAGGTGTAGGGCATGGTACGGATATAGCCGTACAAATGGGCCTTTGCGGTTATGACCCGGTTACTTTCGACGTGGAGCAGATTACACCTACGGTTGAAAAGATTGCCCGGGAGCAGCAGCTATTGCTGGCTGGAGCAATCCCTGTGCATTTTAACCCTGCTGCTGATATAGAGTTTCTATATACCGAAACGCTGCCTTATCATTCTAATGGCCTGACCTTCTTGGCGGTACTATCCAACGGAGAAAATATTGCAGAAACTTATTATTCCATTGGTGGCGGATTTGTGAGAAAGGAAGGCGAAGAAGTACTGCCAGATGCATCGGTTAATTTGCCATTTCCTATTGATGATGCGGACGATTTACTGAGATGGTGCATTAAAACAGGCCTGTCTATTCATGAGATCGTTTATGAAAACGAGCAGGCCTGGCGAAAAGAGGAGGAGGTAAGAGCAGGCATCTTAAAAATATGGCAGGTAATGAAGGACTGTGTGTATCGTGGCTGTCATACCACAGGTATTTTACCTGGTGGACTGAATGTGCGCCGGAGAGCGGCCGGGTTAAATAAAAAACTGATTGGTGATGTAGCTTATGCTAATTACGACGAATGGATCGCTGCCATACAAAAGGGCGGTAACAGTTTCAAATATATACTGGATTGGGTGAGTTGTTTTGCGCTGGCGGTGAATGAAGAAAATGCCTCTTTTGGGCGCGTGGTTACTGCGCCTACCAATGGTTCGGCGGGTGTAATTCCCGCAGTGCTGCACTATTATACTGTTTTTTGTAGTGGTAATGATGCGTCTAAAATTATTGATTTCCTGATGACGGCTTCCGAGATCGGCAGTATTTTCAAGAAGGAATCAACCATCTCTGCTGCTATGGGGGGGTGCCAGGCCGAGATAGGCGTGTCCTCGTCTATGGCTGCCGCTGCGTTAACCGAAGCATTGGGTGGTACACAAAAACAGACCCTGATGGCCGCTGAAATAGCCATGGAACATCACCTGGGTATGACCTGTGATCCCATTGGAGGACTGGTGCAGGTGCCTTGTATTGAGCGCAATACGATGGGGGCTATTAAGGCGATAACGGCCAGTCAGCTGGCTTTGCAAAGCACACCAGACTTTGCACGGGTTTCATTGGATGAAGTGATCAAAACCATGTGGGATACGGCCCAGGATATGAATTTTAAATATAAAGAAACGGCAGATGGGGGTTTAGCTGTAAATGTTCCCTTAAGTTTGCCGGAATGTTGAGGATGGTTGACTAGTTAACAGGTTGACTGGTTGAAAAGTTGACTGGTTGGTTAACTGGTTGAGAAGTTGATAAGTTGACAGGGTAGTTAGTCACTTGGTAAGGAAGGTTGGGTAGAAATTTTAAAAGTAATTAAATAAAGATGACAAGAGCAGAGCTGGTACAATTAATTAAAAGCAGGAAATCTTATTTATGTGTAGGATTGGATACTGACATCACCAAAATACCGGAACATTTGAGGGACAAGCCTGATGGGGTGCTGGAGTTTAACAAAGCGATTATTGACGCTACCCGCGATCTGTGCGTATCTTATAAGATCAATACGGCTTTTTACGAAGCGCAGGGCGTTGCCGGCTGGC
>JBCNOR010000681.1:0-2607 GCA_039593785.1 Niabella sp.
AGGGTAAAATAATTTTTGGAAATCGCCACATCATAAATACTTGTTTGAATAATAAACCACATGTTATATCATTAGGGTTAACATTTTGAGGTCCAATCAATGAGACGATGAAATGAAACATCTGCCCCAGGCTTCATAAGGAGCTCTGTACGTATAGAATGAGTATGCCGTTAAGCTGCCCCCGGCCTGTAAGAGCCGCGTAGCGACTATTTATTTAAAAGCCACGGGAAGATGGGTTGTGTACCTATGGCACGCGAAATATTTGTTACCATTATGGGACTATAATCAGGTTGCTCCCCTGGAGCAAAGGCATTCGGCCAAGTTCGTCTCCAAAATCATATCGGGGTAAAGGGTGTAATGTAATGCCTCAGGCATTATACGCTTATAGAACTGTGGTATCAAATTAACATGTGTGCCGCGCAGCGGCTACCTATTCCAAGCCACGGATAAATGTATTGCGTGGTAAATATTCTATAACCGCTTTACGTCGCGGGCGTTAAGATGAAGATCGGTCTCAATAAACTACACATCTGTCATCAGTTTTTCAGTTAATAAGCAGCTTTTACAGGGACCTCCCACTGCCAATAAACAAAACGGTTCTCGCCTGGAGGACCGTTTTGCTTAAATAGGGCAGCTTATACCCAATAGTCATAATGTTTTACAACATACTTACTTTAATTCTATAGCCGCCAATTCATATAACCTCACCTGTGGAACTGTGAATTGTATCATTCCTTTTTCCTGCGTAAAGTGCAGGTTACCGGCTACTGTTTTACGATCAGGGCTTAAAAGCATCAGCTTTTGTACTTTTTCCCCCCCGGGTATACGAAGACTTACCTTTATATTTTCCGCAACAGCCTTTTCATAATTGAAATTAACCAGGTGCAGCAGCAGCCTGTTTTTGTTCTCCTGTTTTAGCAGCTCCATCGTCACAGTCTCGGGGCCCTCTACATATAGAGACAGATTATTTCGCGATGCCCATTGCACCGCGTCAATCAGTTGTTGATGATTCTTAGCCAGTTTAAAATAAGGGCCCGCCATAGGCACCATCGTTGGTTTGGGTACGGATGGGATCACTTCAGGCAAATAAATGACGCGTCCTTTCCCTATTGCATTACGTTGTTCTGCTATAGGCAAAATGGCTTCAGGAGTGCGGCGGTCGTGCCAATCCGGGGCTTTTACTTTTACCAGGTCGGCCAGGCCAAAATTTTCTTTTCGTTGATGCCAGTCGTTATATAAGGAGGTGTGCTCTGTTATAACAAGGCCACCGCCCTTCTGCACAAAAGTGCGTATAAGCTGTTGCTGCTCGTCTGTAAGACATTCCTGGTTGGCCAGTACCAGCACTTTATAACGATCGATATTTTTAAGCTGCGCATCGAAGATCACATCAAAAGGAACTTTACCCTGTATCAAGCTTTGCTCAAAAAGAAAAGTGCTTTGATAAGGCCGGTCGTTATTGTAAGCCATGCTGTTAAACGTATGCAACACTGCTACATCTGCAATATTTGTTGTACCGCTATAATAATCAAAATGATCTTTAAAAAAACGGATATAATCTTTTTGTTGTTGTGTTAGTGGCAGTGGAGTATGATAATTACCACCATCCATTTCTTCCATACCGCCAATAAGCCCTATACCTTCACGGTTATAAGCCAGGGCCTCGGCCATCTTCAGCGGGCTGTCGTTGGTTTTGATAAAAACACGGTTATCAAAAGTGCGGGCCATTTTAAAGGTACGTATCTTGGAAAGCAATGCACCGTTGTCCGCCAAACCGGTTTGTTCCCCTTCTGTCCAGAAATAATTGGTATGCGGTAATATCCTCGCAAAATCCACGCTTTCATTCCACATCGAATTGCGGCCGTCTAAGCCATGCGGATTACACTCTACCGCCACTTCAGGGTTCAGGCTTCGGATGTACTGCGCCATTTCCCCGTAATAGTCAGCCAGCTGCCGGCAACGGAAGTCGGTCCACTCCTGGGATAAAGGATCATGCAGGATACCAATGCTTTTGCTATATGTAGGCGGCTCTACATAACGCACATCACTGAATCCCAGTCGCTGTTTTAACTGTTCCGGCGAATACTTCCTGGTTAAGAACTCCCTGAAATGCTGAACTGCCAGGGGATGATAAAATACCGGAGCAATGGCTTGTACAGAAGAGTTGTCGAAATGAATCAGGTCTACCTTAATATCTTCTACAGCTATTTTAAGAACCCGCTTTATGTAGGTTTTGTATCCCTCGTGCTGGAAGTATACCAACTTGCGAAACGTTTGGCTTCCGTAAGTAACAGGTTGCCCCTGGTAATCCGGAGCCACCCATTCTTTAGCTTCGGGCACTTCGGCAAAAAAGGTCTCGAAGGGCAATGTTGAGCCAATGTAAGCCCCTGTTTTTAATCCATATTTTTTACAATTGGCAACCAGCCTGCGGGTGGCATCAATTTCTTCTTTCTCTGCATTTAAGCCGAAGCCTTTATAAAAAAATGCCATGACCATGGTCGCTCCCATGTCTTTGTATTTTTTTACCTGCTCTTCAGTTGATTCCTTTTTAAAAATTTCATCGATCCATACGGGGTTGGCTCCGACTCTCCGCCTGAAGTAGGCTTGATA
>JBCNOR010000682.1:0-2601 GCA_039593785.1 Niabella sp.
TCCCACCTTAACGGTCTTATTCAGCACCTGTAAATTAGTAAATGTAGTAACCGGTAAAAAAGGGTTATCAATTATTTCATCCGGGTCGAAATGAACAAATCCCTGTGTGGTGCCATAATACATTTGGCCCGAAGTACGATCAAAAAAACCTGAGCCATCCATAAACTCATATTCCTGTCCAGGTTTCTTAACAGCATAGTTTTGAATATGCCCGGTTTTGATATTAAACTTAGACAGGCCGTTCTTATGAGCAAACCACACAAACCCCGGATCCTGAGCCATTACCTGCGTGATGTAATGGTCTACCAGTCCATCTTTTATGGTATAGGTTTTAGACTTCCGGGTGAGAGGATTGATACGCGTTAATCCGTTAGCAGCGCCCACCCAGATCGTACCTTCGGAGTCTTCCGTCACCGCATATATTCTTTCGTCCGGCGAGCGGGAATCAGAAGCCATCGTGGTATACAAAACCGTGTCCACCCAGGCATTGGTTGAAGGATTTCTTTTGATCTGGATTACACCTGAATATTCTGTACCGATCCAGAGATTATTTTTCGAGTCGAAAAACAGGCAACCAGCTCCCGAACGTCCATAGGATGCAAGTGGTTGTTCTTTTAAAGTTTTTGTTTGATAGTCGTACTTAATAACACCGTGATAGTATGAAAACCAAAGATCGTATGTGAGAGGATCTTCGGCAATAGCATAAAACCTGCTTTTAGTGGGCTCTACCGAAGATTTGAAATAAGAAGTAATCTGTTTTGTTGCAGGGTCATATTTGTCCAACCCGCTTCTTTTGCCAATCCAGATATGCCCGTTATGATCTTTAAGCAGCGCTTTAATATTTTCATTGGCGAGTTGCGGAGACACATATTGATAAGCTTGAGTTAGCTTATTCATATAAATAAGGCCGTTATAATCAGACCCCAGCCATACCCCTTCTTTATCTACCCACATAGACCTGATGGCGGTACCCACATTAGGCCGGCCCGGTTCGTAAATAATTTTACTTTCAAACTTATTGGCGTTCAGGTCGGCTTTATTGACGCCACCTGACCGGGTTCCTACCCAAAGTATGCCCTCATTATCCCTGTAAACCAAGTTAACGTTATTATCGTTCAGGCTGCCATGCCCATCAACCGGTGTTTCGAAAAAAATACTCTCCTTACTCTCCGAAAGATGGAAAGGGCCAATAACATTTTGGATGAAGTCTTTCGAATGGGTGAATATATCAAGACTTCTCAACCTGTTCACCGAATCTCTAAACGGTAAAGGCAGCGAAGAAAGTTTGAAACGGGTGAAATTGTCTGTTGCATAGTTATACCGGCATACCACCTGGTTAAAAACCGATACCCAGATATTACCATCCTTATCTTTATATAAATAATGAATCCGGCTGCTGGAGAGAGAAGTGGTATCTCCGGGAATGGTACGGTATATTTTTAACGAATAGCCATCATACCGGCACAGACCGTTCCAGGTGCCAAACCACATAAAGCCATACTTGTCTTTAACAATACCCAAAACGGTACTTTGCGGCAGGCCATTTTTTGCAGTTATATATTCAAAAGTTACAGGTTGGCTTATACCGGTGCCTATACCAAGCACCATCAATAGTCCTAATAATATGCCCCGATAAACAGCCATGGGCGATGAATATACGAACATCCTGTTACCCAACCTCCGTTATAGCAGGCTCCGGTATTTATTCTCCCAGCAAAAACGATTTTAATGCTTCGAAGGAGGCACTAATTTCTACAGCTTCTTTTTCCTGCGTCATCATATCTTCCAAAATGGCCGGTACTGCTACCTTTTGCCCGGTTGCTGCTTCTACGGCTTCCGGGAATTTTACAGGGTGTGCCGTTTCCAGTATAAAGCCTTTTTCACCCGGATGCTGATCCAGGTATTTTTCCAGTGCGAGGTAAGCAACTGCGCCATGCGGGTCTAAAGTATAGCCCGACTCTTTGTATACTTTAGTAATGGTAGCAACGGTATCCTCATCGCTAATGGTATCAGCAGATAAATTGTTTTTAAGATCAGGAAATTGTTGATGAAACAATTCAATAATTCTTACAAAGTTGCTGGGATTACCTACATCCATTGCGTTGGATAAAGTGGCTGTAGCTTCTTTGGGTTTCAGCTCCTGTGTTTGTAGATAATGCGATACTATATCATTCACATTACAGGCGGCTATAAAATGCCCCAGTGGCAGGCCTGTTACCTTTGCAAGCAGCCCGGCACAGATATTTCCAAAATTACCGCTGGGCACACATACTACCGGCTTTTGTTCTTTTTGCTTCCATTGTTTGTAAGCCAGGAAATAATACACCTGTTGTGGCAGCCACCGGGCTACGTTAATAGAATTGGCTGAAGTGAGAAATTTCTTTTGATTGATATCTGCATCGGCAAATGCCTGTTTTACCATTTTCTGACAATCATCAAATGTTCCGTCTACCTCAAGCGCTGTAATATTCTTTCCCAATGTAGTCAATTGTTTTTCCTGCACAGGGCTTACTCTTCCTTTGGGGTATAAGATCACTACATTTACATTCTTTACGCCATAAAAACCATTTGCCACAGCACCGCCGGTATCTCCCGATGTAG
>JBCNOR010000683.1:0-2596 GCA_039593785.1 Niabella sp.
AGAATTAGCTATTTTTTCGATCAATTCTATTTTCAGAATGAAGCTTAAATTTTCAATCCGTTTTGTATATACATCAATAATATTTTTTTCTGCGTAATTCATTAGAAAATGTTCAAGATAAAAAATTGTAGTGACCGCCTTGGTGTTATCGACAGCGTTAAACAGACAAACAATTTTGTAGCGCCGTTATTATAGCTCCCCTTAACATGGGTACTTTAAAAGCATTGCCGGATAAGGGTTTTAATCCATCTATAGCAATCGCCGCTGCTTTTTCAAAATGTACCGGGGTAGCCTCCTTTCCTTTTAAATAAGCTTCGGCTGCGTACCAGCGCCAGGGTTTATGCGCTACTCCTCCGGAGGCTAAACGGGCATCAGTAATTTTATTACCCTGCAAATCAAGCGCCGCAGCAACAGAAACCAAAGCAAATGCATAGGAATCGCGGTCACGCAGCTTTAAATAGGCATTGTTTTTATGAAACGGGTTTGATGCAATATCGATAGAAGTGATCAAAGCATTTGCAGGTAATTTGTTATCTGTTTGGGGTTGATCGCCAGGCAACCGGTGAAAGTCTTTAAAAGCAATAGTTGTTTTTTGCTGCTGCTTGTTTATAATATTTACCGATGCATCCAAAGCCGCAAGCGCCACACATAGATCTGAAGGGTGTACGGCTACACATTGATCACTATAACCCACTATGGCGCTCATCCGGTTTTCGCCTTTTAGCGCACTGCAACCCGATCCCGGTTTTCTTTTATTACAAGGACTTGTTGTATCATAAAAATAAGGACAACGGGTGCGTTGTAACAGGTTGCCGCCGGTACTGGCCATATTGCGAATCTGGGGAGAAGCGCCTGCCAGCACTGCTTTTGCTATCAAGGGATATTGAGAGAGTATTTTACTATCAGTAGCCAAAGCACTGTTTCGAACCATTGCGCCTATGCGTATGCCTTTGTTAGCAGTTTCTATTTTATCGGAAAGCGAGCCGGTTATATCAATCAATACATCAGGCTGGGCAATATGTTTTTTCATCAGGTCCACCAGGTTGGTGCCACCCGCAATAAACTGGGCCTGATCTTTTTTGGATGCTACAGCTTTCGCCGCATTTTCCGTTCTACTAAAACTAAAGGGTCTCATATAGCTGCCACTTTTTGTATAGATTCAACAATACCATTGTAAGCCCCGCAACGACAGAGGTTACCACTCATAAATTCTTTAATCTCTGCAACAGACTTTGTATGTCCTTCTTTTACGCAGGCAACGGCAGACATGATCTGACCAGGCGTGCAGTAGCCGCACTGGAAGCCATCGCATTCTATAAAAGCCTGTTGCATGGGGTGTAGCTGGTCGCCATTGGCTAAACCTTCAATGGTGGTGACCTCTTTGCCTGCCGCTTGTGCAGAAAGCGTAAGACAGCTAAGCACCCGTTCGCCGTTGATATGCACCGTGCAAGCCCCACACTGACCATGGTCACAACCTTTTTTGGTGCCGGTCAACTGCAGCTCTTCCCTTAACAGGTCGAGTAAAGTAGTGCGGGTATCGGCAGTTACCTTATACGGTCTTTTATTAATATTGATGGTGAGCGGGATCGTTTGTTTGGGGGGAACAAAAAAGCTTTTTACATCCTGGCAGAACGCTTTGACCGAACTGGGCAAGGCCGCCAGAGCTGTTAAGGCTCCCGAAATTTTGATGAACGAACGGCGTGAACTTTTCATGTATGCAGATATTACATAAGGGCCGAAGAGCCCTTAAGGTTTTCGATATAATAAATATAACTAAAAAGCTGCTTAAATAGTATTGGGCTGCAGTTCAAATTTTCGCTAGCGTCATGCCGATGGAACCAGACGCATCTCCTAAATATGGGAGATTTCTTGAGGAGTTCGACAGATCCGGCTTGGTGATAAATACCTTAAACGCGAAGAAATGAGGGCGCAAAGAATACGCAGAGTTATTGTCCAAGCATAATGAATTAAACACGGAGTATGTAATCCACACTGCTTTGCGTTAACTCTGTTTCTCTCGCTCTCAGCGGTAAAAAAAATCCGGTACAAGTTTGGGCCAACCGCGACGATTTTTTTAACGGAAATAAATTTTCGATACATTTATTAGATAAAATAAGTATCAAATGGATAACATTAAACTGGGCGCATTCTCGGTAAGTCTTACGGTAAAAGACATTCATGCTTCAAAAGCATTTTATGAAAAGCTGGGGTTTACATATAAAGGCGGCGATATCAACCAAAACTGGATAGTGCTGAAAAACGGCACTTCTGTTATCGGTCTTTTTCAGGGTATGTTTGATAAAAACATGCTTACGTTCAACCCCGGTTGGGACCAGGAAGCCAAACACCTGGATGAGTTTGATGATGTGCGTGTGGTTCAGCAACACCTGAAAGAGCAGGGCATAGCATTGACTGCTGAAGCAGACGAAACAACTGTGGGCCCGGCCTATATCATGCTAACAGATCCGGACGGCAATCCTATTTTGATTGACCAGCATAGATAACATGCCTGTTTATTGAATCATTAAAAAACCGCCGACTGGTTATTATAAACGAAAAGAGATGATCGCGAATGGGACCACCTCTTTTCGCAGCA
>JBCNOR010000684.1:0-2593 GCA_039593785.1 Niabella sp.
TCCCAGAACTTCCTGTAGCGATTTTGCTTAAAGTAGACGGGTACCAGGTAAAGGCAATAGATATAGAAAAAAATAAAAAAAAGCAATGTAACACACGTCGATGCAATTATACCCGCAGTGGTCCAGTGCGACATTGTTCCCAGATGGTCGCTAAAGGCAATAACAAAAAAGAGCAGCACGAAAAGGACATGGAATATCCATTTCCCCTTTCTGAAATAGGTTCCGCGGTTTTTCCTCAGGAGCTGAAGCGATATGTACTGGTCTATGCCCATGTAGTATTATAAATCGATCGAAAGATGTACACTGTATTCTTTTGGTGATTCGCTGATCTGCAGCGTGTGTTTTTCGGGGTATAATATAGATAATCTTCTTTTTACATTTTGAATCCCAATGCCACTGCCTTCAGTAATGGCTTTTCTTTTGTCTACAGGCAGTTCCGGCTTGCTGTTGATCATATCCATAGTAAGCGTGCCATCCATAATGATCAGCGTTACTTTTACATAAGCATGTTCTACACCGGCTTTTACGCCATGTTTGAAAGCATTTTCTATAAAATTGATCAATAATAACGGTGCTATTTCATAGCGTTGCGGATCGCCCAGGACATGAAATTCAATATTGACATCTTCCTTTTTATTTCTCAGCTTTTCCAGGTAGACATAATTTTCCATGAACATGATCTCTCCGGAGAGAGGCACCCGATCCTTACTGCATTCATATAGCATGTATGAAATAAGGTCTTTTAACTGCCTGCTGATACTGACAGTATCATTCGACCGGCTCAGGCTAAGGGAATAAATGTTGTTTAAGGTATTGAATAAGAAGTGCGGGTTGATCTGCATTTTCAGGAAGTTGGTCTCTGCCGCAAGTTTATCTGTAAGTACTTTTTTGTACTGGTTAAGATTTTTCTGCTGGTCATAAAGATCAATGAAATAATACAGCGAGAAGAAGTAACCTGCCAGTACTCCGGAAAATATCGATGAGATCATTACGACGACAACCCAGCTTTCCGACGATGCAGTTGAGATAACCATATTGTTGTTATCTCCACCGTTTTTATGAGTTAAGACCAGGAATATAGATGCGCCAATAATGGCGGCTAACCATAAAAGGGCATTGATAAGCAGCCCGAGCCAGAGGTATCTTTTCTTTTTTTTGTAATTAGCATAGGGTATTACGAGCAGCAAATAAAAATAGACCATAGCTGCTGCTATAATAGTTGCCGGAAGCAAGACCTGGACCGGTATATTCTGAATGGTAATAGTAGTACTCTTTGGCTCGATGGCGCCACTGCCCGCCTGTACACCGCTGTTCAGATCATTAGCCGCTCCAATAAATAAATATCCCAGCACCAGCAGCCATAAAGCAATATGGAACCAATAACGCCTTTTCCCAAAGATGATATTGCGCTGCACATAAAGTTCCTGTTTGAGGCCCGTACTGATCCTGAAAATTGCCAAAATACCGGTGAATTACTAATTAATGATTTTTGCCCAAAAATAGGGTTATGTTCTTGCGAATGGCTTTGATATTCGTTCTACAGCCTCATTTTTCGACAAACTGATATTTTTCTTCGACAAAGATAAAACAGCGGTTTGTCGAGTTTTTACCAGTGCTTGTCTAATTGTTTAATTGTACCCTTCTGCACGGTTGTACGTTTGCATCAGAAATCAAAACAACAACAATTTATAACTTTAAAAACTCAAACAATGAAAAACATCCTTTTTAAATCCGGAATCGCAGCTGCCTTATTATTATTGGTAACTGTATCTTTCAATGCTAATGCTGCAACCAGCGAGCTTAGAGAAACAAGTGCTCCTGTAAGTGTGGAAATCAGTCATCCTGTTGTTAAAAGCAAAATGTATATCAATAACGGTAAAGTAGAATTTATTGTAGGTGTTCCGATGGGAAGCAATACCACCGCAACTTATGAACTTAAAGACAACAGTGGGAAAGTGATCAAAAATGGTACACTGGAACCTTCTAAAGTAGTAAGCTTTAATTCAGATAACCTGGGTAATGGTGCTTATGAACTTACTGTTGACGGAAAGGTAATCGAGAAATTTGTGATCAACTAAAAATCCCCTCAAAAGGGGGAATGCTATCTCTACGAAAAACAACAATTTTACCTTAGTTCAAGGTTTTGCAAATTGATAGTTTAAATAGTCACATGAGTGTATGCCGGTTTTCTAACCGGCATTTTTGTGATGTTTATCCAGGGCATAATATACTTTTAAAGGCCCGGGCTTCACCCCAAAGCATTAATATACTTTTTAAAGGCCCGGGCTTCACCCCAAAGCATTAATATACTTTGAAACCCCGGGGCTTCACCCCGGGGTGATCTATTACGCCCTTTCAGGGCTGGGGCAATACTATTTTTTTTTCGGTTTGGCTCCCCTGGTTTTTGGCTTGCCATATTTGGCCATCATTTTATCCTTGTGGCTTACCTTCTTATTGGTCTTTTGATTCTTTGCCTTTTTTTCATGAAAAGCAGGTCCCACGTTTTCACGGGCGGGTAATTTTAATTGCATCCACGACGAAGACACGATCAAGACCCTGGCCGAACTCGGGGTGATCTTCCTGATGTTCTGCC
>JBCNOR010000685.1:0-2567 GCA_039593785.1 Niabella sp.
GCAACCCGTCGGGACCTGTTTTGAAAGCGTTGCCCATGGCATAGCTGATGTGATGAAAACCGCAGCAGGTAAAACCACCCCAGTTAAATGGATGGTTCAATCCTTCACCCCGGTTTATTTTTCCACCGGTGGAGCTGCCATCATTTATCGAATACTGGATTTCCCAAATAGATTCCTTGGTTTTGTTATCGAATTCAACTTCAAAATTGTCTGAAAAATCAGCTTGTAAGCCCACTTTAGCGCCTTCCTGACCGGTAATTTTGTTGATGTACGTCAGTGCTTCAGATAACCGGTCTTTGTTGATGTTTACCACCTTATGCATATCATCCTGCTCGTAAGCCATAAACATCAGCGTTCTTGCAACCATTGCAGTAGCCGCGTTTTTATCTACTCTTCCTTTGTCCTCCTGGGTGTTAGGTAAACGGCTTTCTGCATCTTTAAAGTCGTTTAAAATCTTCTCCCATAAGTATTGATCGTTGGGATAGTTTTTATCCCTGTTAGGAACTGCCTCAAACTCTGCACTGGCGCCTACTACCTTCTCGTCAATATAAGGGATGTATTTGAAGAATTGTTTGAGCCTGAAATGTACAAATGCCCGTATAAACTTTACCTCGCCGATGCGAACATCCCGGGCCGGAAATGCTTCGCTGCTTATTAATTCCAGTTTTTGAATGGCTGTATTGCAACGCTGAATGATCTGGTAAGAAACGTACCAGGGATAGTCGAGCGGCCAGCCATTTGGATTAAGGCCTACAAATGTTTCCATATTATGCCAGCCATCGCCGTCCCAGGTTCCCCCGCCTCCCTTATACGAGTCATCAGCACGCATAGAGCCCGACCACCAGGGAGAAAACGGCGAATCAAAAGATGGAATATCAGTCATTCTTGCATAGGCGGCAGTAACAAAACCTTCCATGTCTTCTGGCTTTGTCAGCAAACCTTCGTCCAAAACCTGCTTAGGTGCAACATCAAGATACTTGTCACATCCTGTGAAGAATAGTGTTAACAAAGCAGATAATAAAAAGTAAGTATACTTATTCATTGTAAAATAATTTAGAATGTAACGTTAAGTCCCAGGGTATAAAAAGCGGGTGTCAGGTAGCCATAACCCGGCATTTCCGGATCGAAACTGGTGAACTGGCTGTTTTTGAGCGTAAGAATATTTCTTGCAGACGCATATATTCTCAGGTGTTGCATCCGGGCCCGCGTCGATATTTTTTTAGGCAGGGTATAACCCAATTCAACATTTCTCAACTTTAAATAGGAGCCGTCTTCTACAAAATAGCTTGACATGCGCAACTCAGCATTTTGATTGGAGTTGGAGATGGCAGGAATATCGGAGTTTTGATTGTCGAAATACCAGCCTCCTAAAATGCGGGTAGGGTGATTTTTATGCGCCGGTACGCTTATATTCCATAAGTCCGATTCATATTTCCAGGAGTTCAACACCTTGTTGCCAAAAACGCCCTGGAAGAAAATGTTCAGGTCGAAATTGTGGTAACCGAGATCAAAAGTAATACCGCCGAAAAATTTGGGATCCAGTACCCCTATATAGGTCCGGTCTTTTAGTTCTTCTATCTTGCCATTCCCGTCTAAATCTTTATACCTGATACGGCCAATTGCCTTGCCCGTTTGCTCTGCATGATTGTCTACTTCTTCCTGGGTTTTGAAGATACCATCTGCTACCAGGCCATATAGGATATTAGGGCTTTTACCTACTACATTATCTTCCTTTCCATTTCCGGGATATTTGTTGATTACGTTTTCGGGTATACTGATGATCTTTGTTTTGTAAGTGCCTATATTAGCGGACACGCCATATTGCAGGCCGTACTTCGTATTATCTTTATATCCTAATTCAAACTCAATACCCCTGTTGTTCATAGCAGCACCATTGATCCAGGGCTCACCACCTTCACCCATGGCAGCGATATAGGGCGTTTGTACCAGGATATCTGTAGTTTTTTTAAAGTAATAATCAAATGAACCATTTAAGCGATAGTTGAAAAGGCTAAAGTCTATACCCAGGTCGGTTTGCTTGGTAGTTTCCCACCGGAGGTCCGGATTTCCCAGCCAGGTTCTTCTATAGCCTGAAAGTAAGGTCCCTGTTTCGTTGCCTTTTATAGGATAGGATGTGCCAAAATAGTCTGTAGTGAACGGTGTTGAGGTGTAGCCCCTTGGCAGCCCCTGAACGCTGCCATTGGCGCCCCAGCTGGCTCTTACCTTCAGGTCTGAAATAAAACCAACATCTTCCATGAATTTTTCCTGGCTGACTCTCCACCCCGCTGAAAACGCAGGGAAAACAGCGTAGCGGTGGTTAACACCAAACAGCGATGAACCATCTCTTCTCAATGTGGCTGATAAAAGATACTTCTGATCAAAAGTATAATTGGCTTTGGCAAATAGTGAATAATACACGTACTCGTCTGCCGTACTGCTTAACGAATACTTGTCGCCCGTGGTAACTCCCAAATGTGCAAAGTCGCGGTCTTCCAGGTAAACGCCCTCTCTGCGGGCGCTAAATCCTTCCTGTACAAAGCGGGTGTACTCAATACCTCCAACTGCGT
>JBCNOR010000686.1:0-2545 GCA_039593785.1 Niabella sp.
GAGGCCGTTATGGCCCTGCTGCCCCGGTTCATTTACAAGGAAGGCGTTGTAGGTATTGGTGAAATTGGTTTTGACGACCAAACCGCCCTTGAAGAAAAATATTACCGCCTGCAATTAGAGCTGGCAAAAGAAGCTGCATTGCCGGTACAGGTGCACACGCCACACCGGGATAAAAAGCAGGGTACACAGCGCAGTATGGATATCGCATCAGAACACCAGCTGGATCCTTCCATGGTGATCATCGACCACAACAATGAAGAAACCGTGGAAGAAGTATTAAACCGCGGGTACTGGGCGGCGTTCACCATTTACCCGTTTACCAAAATGGGAAATGAGCGGATGGTAGAAATTGTAAAGCGGTACGGCTCTGAACGTATCATGATCAATTCCGCTGCAGACTGGGGCATCAGCGACCCGTTGGCCGTTCCCAAAACAGCCATGCTGATGAAGAAAAAAGGCATTAGCGAAGCAGTCATCAAAGCGGTTACCTACAGCAACGCCATCGCAGCATTCGGGCAAAGCGGGCAAATAGATCAGCAAGATTTTGTCAATGGCCTTGCCGTTAACCAATCAGAAAGATTTGAAAACAATTCTGTTTTGCGGGGTGGTCAGCAACCGCGTATCGACAAAAACTCCATTATTATCAAATAAGTTGTAACAGCGTGAAGAAACTATTTTACTATATCACCCTTTGCCGACCCGCCAATGTAGTTACGGCAATGGCAGATGTTTTAGCCGGTATCAGCATTGCATTATTTTATAGTATAAACATACCAGGCAACTTCTATCTTCATGCCCTGTTGCTGTTAATAACTACCGCAGCACTTTATGCGGGTGGCATTGTTTTCAACGACCTCTTTGATGCAGATACTGACCGGGTAGAACGTCCCGAACGCATGATCCCAAGCGGCATCATATCTAAAAAATCTGCGCTCCTGATGGCTACTCTTTTATTCCTCATCGCCCTACTATGCGCCGCCGCGGTGCGCACATCATCGTTTCTTATCGCTTTTGCCATTGCGCTCGCGGCCTTACTCTATGACTATAAAAGCAAACACCACCCTATTGCCGGCCCTTTAAATATGGGCCTTTGCCGGGGACTTAATTTATTGCTGGGAATTTCACTCATGCAGGATATCCCGCTACAGGACTTCTGGCCGGGGCTGGTGCCGCTGATCTATATTTTTGCAGTAACCACCATTAGCCGGGATGAAGTGCACGGCGGCCAAAAGAAGAACCTGGCAGCCGCTTTTATCCTCTACCTGTTGGTATTCCTGCTCCTGTATCTTTTTGCCCGCAATACCAAAATGTATGCAGGCCTCTGGCTGTTACTGCCTTTTGCCGTCAGCATTTTTGCCCCCCTATACAAAGCATGGCAAAATCCCCGTGCAAAAAACATTATCAAAGCTGTAAAAGCAGGGGTATTAAGCATTATTCTTTTAGATGCAACCTGGGCCGCGATCCATCAGCAACTGCTTCTTTGCTGTATTATTTTATGCCTGTTACCACTCTCCATCTTATTAGGAAAATATTTTGCCATTACATAACCTTTATTTATGATTATTGAACAGCGTTTTACAATCAACTATCATTACAATATCCATTTCATTACGGATATTTTTAACGTGGATAACCAAACATTCCGTGATATTGTAGCCAGCCATTCCGGCAACGGGTTTTTGCCGTCCTTCTTGTTTGTGATCGATAGTAACGTGAACATCCGGTATCCGCAATTGCAGGCAGCTGTTAAAAGCTACCTCTCTGTAAATATCCCCGGCAACCCGGCTGCGCATTTTTTAATAATACCTGGCGGTGAAAAGGCCAAGGAAGACAACCAGGCATTCCAGGCCATATTAAATACAATCGATCAATTTAATATCGACCGCCACTCTTTTGTAATCGCCATTGGCGGCGGCGCCGTTTGCGATGTAACCGGTTTTGCAGCAACCGTAGCACACAGGGGCATTAAACTGATCCGCATCCCCACCACCACGCTTGCTCAAAATGATGCAGCAATCGGTGTCAAGAACGGGATCAATGCATTTGGCAAAAAAAATTTCTTAGGCAGTTTCTCCCCTCCCGTTGCAGTTATTAATGACTGCAGGTTTTTGAAAACACTTTCGCACAGGACCTGGATCTCCGGACTTTCAGAAGCCATAAAAGTAGCGCTGATCAAGGATGCAGTTTTTTTTGAGCGGATTGAGCAGCTGGCTCCAGCCTTAGCTGAAAGAAACGAAGCAGCTATGCAGGAAACCATTATTGAATGCGCGCGGTTGCACCTGGAGCATATAGCCAATGGCGATCCGTTTGAAAGCGGTTCATCAAGGCCGCTTGATTTCGGGCATTGGAGCGCGCATAAACTGGAACGTATGTCTAACTATGGGCTATTGCACGGGGAAGCAGTTTCCATAGGCATCGCATTAGATTGTACCTATGCGAATATGATGGGCTATCTAAGCACGCATGCGCTTGATAAAATACTGGACCTCTTATCCGGCCTGGGCCTGCCGGTATCTCATCCGTTGCTCAACCATACGGAGGAATT
>JBCNOR010000687.1:0-2526 GCA_039593785.1 Niabella sp.
AGGCGTTTATTAAGCGTGATCTTAAAACAATGTCGGAGCGTACCCAAAAACGGGTGGCGCCCTATATCGGATTGCAGGAATGTCCGCTTTGCAAAGGAGCCCGGTTAAACCAGGCCGTCCTCAATTGCAGGATCGCAGGAAAAAATATAGCAGAATTATCTGCTTTGGAAGTGACGGAATTAATCAGCATTCTAAAAAATATTGATGAACCTCTCGCAGGTCCTATGCTGCATACTTTGAAAGAGAGATTACAGCACCTGGTAGATATAGGCCTCGACTACCTGAGCCTCGACCGCGAAACCAGCACACTCTCGGGTGGAGAATCGCAGCGTATCAAAATGGTAAAGCACCTGAGTAGTAGCCTGGTAGATGTAATGTATATTTTTGATGAGCCCAGCGTAGGATTGCACCCCAGGGATGTGCACCGGCTCACCGACCTATTGAAAAAATTAAGGGATAAGGGCAATACCGTAATCGTGGTAGAACATGATCCTGATGTTATAAAAGTGGCGGATCATATTGTAGATGTAGGGCCACATGCAGGCAAAAGGGGAGGGACCATTATGTTTGAAGGGAGCTTTGACGGACTGTTGCATTCAGGTACACTAACGGGGCAATATATGACGCAGGACGCTGTTGTTAAAAAAGAGGTTCGTACCGCTACAGGTTTTTTACCCATTGTTGATGCTCATGCCAATAACCTGCACCACGTAAACGTAAATATTCCGGCAGGTGTACTCACGGTAGTGACCGGTGTGGCCGGATCAGGAAAAAGCTCTCTCATTCACCATGCTTTCCTGCAGCAATATCCCGATGCGATCGTGATCAATCAATCGGCTGTGGGTACTTCTACCCGGTCTAATCCCGCCACCTATACCGGTATTATGGATGATGTTCGTAAAGTATTTGCTTCAGCCAACCAGGTAAGTGCATCCTTGTTCAGTTTTAATTCGGAGGGTGCCTGCGAAAACTGCCAGGGCGCCGGAGTGGTATATACCGACCTTGCTTTTTTGGATGGAATTAAAATACCCTGTGAAATCTGCCAGGGCCGCCGTTTTAAGGAAACTGTGTTGGCTTATACGGTTGATGGTAAATCGATAGCCGATGTGCTGGATATGACGGTAAGAGAAGCATGCGGCTTCTTTCAGCAAAAAGAAATTCAAAAGAAGCTGAAGGCGCTGGTAGATGTAGGATTGGAATACCTGAGCCTGGGACAACCCTTAAGCACTTTATCGGGCGGAGAATGCCAGCGGATAAAGCTGGCCAGTGAGCTACATAAAAAAGGAAGTATTTATGTGATGGATGAGCCCACAACAGGCCTGCATATGTCGGATATTGAACACCTGTTGGCAATTATGAACCGGTTGGTAGATGCCGGTAATACCGTAGTTGTTATTGAGCATAACGTAAGCGTGATCAGAAATGCAGACTGGATCATTGATATGGGACCCGAAGGAGGCCATAAGGGTGGGCGGGTTATATTTGAAGGAACTCCTGAAGCTTTGTTAAAGGCAGAGGGGTCTTTAACCAGTCAGTATGTCCGGTGACCCGATTGGCCGTCAGGAAGATTTCCGTAAAATCGTTTTGCGGTGCTTCCTGCCCCAGTTGATCATCGATTGAATGATCTCTCCAAAAGTCCGGCAGTATTCCGTAGGTTCATATTCTACAAGAACCGGCGTGTCGGGGTATACTGTTCTTTTTACCAGCTTGTTCAGTTCCATATCTTTTAATTCCTTCGACAACATACGCGTGGTAATGCCCGGTATGCTGCGCTCAATTTCCCGAAAGCGCCTGTTGCCATTGCACAACGAATTAATAACGGGTATGCGCCATTTACCCCCGATAAAATAAAGGGTATCTTGCAACGCTTTTAACTCTTCTTCCTGGTTCCTGGTAATTGACATAATAGAAGCTGGTATACTCTGTGATACTGGTTACAAAAGTATACCATTTAGCTGATAGCTTTGTAAAAAAAATACAATGAGTCATACATTAAAAAACAAAGTAGCGGTAATTACAGGTGGTAACAGCGGTATCGGTTTAGCAGCTGCTAAAGAGCTGGTTGCACGGGAGGCAACAGTATTGATTACCGGAAGACGAAAGGAGGCGGTGGAGAAGGCCGCCGCGGAAACAGGTTCAATACCTTTTGTAGCCGATCAGGCTAATTTGGAAGATATTGAAAAATTGAAAGAGGAAATCCGGGAGCGATTCGACAAGATTGATATCCTTTTTATTAATGCAGGCATCACCGGTCATCTTGGATTGATAGTCGATGCTTCGGTTGAAAATTTTGATGCTGTGATGAATATCAATTTCAGGGGAGCCTATTTTACATTGAGTAAGTTAATACCCTTGTTGAATGACGGGGCTTCAGTAGTGATCTTGTCGTCCATTGTCGCGTCCACTTACCACGCCAATAGTTCTGTTTACCAGGCCAGCAAAGCCGCACTCAACTCCATAGCCAAAACTGCGGCTGCAGAACTGGCATCAAGAAATATCCGGGTGAATATTATCAGTCCCGGCCCT